>CADBND010000158.1 GCA_902795875.1 uncultured Erysipelotrichaceae bacterium | reverse complement strand
TCCTACCGCAGAAGAAGAAACGATTTGAGTTTCTTCATCCTGATCGCGACCGGAGTCTTCCTGCTGGCCGATCTGCTCACGACCGACCACCTTGCGATCGGTGCAGTATTCCATATCTGTGCATACGGCGTGCTCTGTTACGCCTTCATCAAAGAAGAAAGACCGGACAAAAAACAGATCGGATTATGGATCTTCATGTCGATCTGTTCGATCTTTGTACTGTCTTTCATCAAAGGCGAATACGGAGCCCTTCGATTCATGGCAGGTTTCTATCTGATCGCCGCCTTCGCCATGGTCATCACATCCTTCCCGATGCCAAGGAGAGTCTTTATCGGAAGCATGCTCCTATTTGCCGCCGGGATCTTATTGATCATCAACCAGATCTATGGAACGAGTTTTCTCTCACACATCCTGTCCCTTGGTACCTATTATGCTGCCTTGCTGGTCTTATCCAGTTCTCTGATCCGTCAGAAAGGATACAGGCTCGTACCGGTCCTGGATGAAGACGAAGCAGAATTGGAATAGACCTGTGCTGATAAAACCTGACTTGGCCAAATACTGTAATGGATCTTCAGGAACCAAACTGCAATCTATAAAGAAAGAAGACGTCACCGTCTTCTTTTTCAAAATCGTTTCTTAAACCATACAGATACAGGGCTCATCATAGTATTCCATGATCCTGTCATGACTCAATAAGATCATCCCCTCCTGCTTAGCCTGGGCAATGAGGCCCCGGTCAAAAGGATCACCTCCGGCAAAACTACCCTCCTTCAATTTCAGGTCATCCATGAAGATTGCGTGTTTCGGCTTCATTGGCAGTGTGTAATAGCCCGCTTCGAGACAATCTTCATACAATTCTTTTCCGCTCCAATCCATTGCGCTGGGATTCTTTTTATGCTTGATCCCTACTTCCATGATCGATAGGGCAGAAAAATAGATATTGTTGTCTTCATCCGCAATAATGTTCCTTACTTCCTTTGATAATCTGGGGTCATCATCGATCGCCCATATCAAAATATGAGTATCTAAAATATAATCCATATTACACTCCGTAAAACTCTCTTTCAATCTCTTCGTTCATCGCATTGAAAGCGTCCAGATCCAATGGCTTATGTTTTCCTTTTGCGACACCGATCCTTTTGTTTTTTGGCTTCTCATATTTCACGATCCTTGCGACCGGTTCGCCATTGCGACAGATCAGAACTTCATCTTCTTCTTTCTTTTCCAGAAGTTTTACCAGTTTGGTCAGGCTGGTCTTTGCTTCCAACATATTCACCTTCGTCATAATACTCTCCTTTCTTTTATTCTACTCATCTTGGCCAGCTTGGTCAATGTTGGCCAAGGCAAAAAAGAAAACATCTTTTTCAAGATGCTTTATTCTCTGAAAAAAGTAAATCGAATCAGCGTATCTTAACTCTGTTACGATCATAGAAAAAGAGGCCGTTACGCCTGACTGACAGATCGGTCATCTCATAACAGCCTCTTTTCAAATGTTTCTTACTACTCTTTGTCTAATGAGCCGCTCTTGGCAACAGTCTTGGAATAACCGAACAGCAGGATGCCGCCCAGTACGACCGCGAACAGGAAGTCACCCAATCCGGCAACCAGACCCTGCGTGAAGACAAGACTCGGATCTTCCTTGTAGATGACGATATCGCCTACCGGAGCAATCACAAGCCAAGCGACTGCATTGGCGACCAGGTTGGCTACGATGAACGTCACGATCTCTTTTCTGGAGAAATAGCCATTCTTCACGTTGATCCTGTTTGCGAAGAGACCTACGACCAGACCGTAGACACCGGTAGCGAGAGCCCAGCTCCACCAGACACCGCCCCAGGACATGTCACAGAGAACATGACCGATAAAACCGGAAAGGCAGCCTACTACCGGACCGTAAAGAACTGCGAATACGGCCTGAATGGCATACTGGAAAGTGATGTTCGTGTTCGGAATACCACTTGGAATTGCGACGAAACGAGCCAGCACAAAGAACAGTGCAGCACCGATACCGGTCGCGACGACTTTTCTTACGGAATCATTCTTCATTAACTTTACCCCCTATTTTATCTATAAAGAAAGCCTGTCTACGACAGGCCCGATTTCAGATCTACCCATCGTACAAGCTTTAGCACCTTTTCTTAGTGAAAGGTTGCTGAGACTTCAAAGAGCTTGTCTCTCCATCTCTCTTTATGGACGTTTTTATCTTATCACCAATCACTCTTCGGATTCAATAAAATGCAGGAATTCCCGTGTTTCTTTCAACAGGACCTCGTTGTCTTTTAGATGTCCGTCCCACAATCCGAAGCCATGATCGGCTTCCTTCATCCATAACAGTTTCTTATCCTTACAGAGCTCCAGCGTATCATAGATCTTCTCCGCATTCTCCGGATCGATCGTAATATCTTTCTTTCCCTGAACGATCAGTGCTCTTCCATCGAAATGTTTCAAAGGAGCCAGTGCATCCATCTCCAGAAGATCATCCACAAAACGTTCGCTGATCTTATCTTCCTTCTCTTCAAAAATATCGTAGAAATCGCAGACACCATCTTTGGAACTGTCCTTCAGAGCCTGAAGATCCTGCTTCAGAAAACGATCCTTCAAATGTAATCTTTCATTCATCGAAGCCCAGAAGACCAGTTCTTTGAATTCCCGATGTCTTTCATAAAACAAGGAGATCAGTCTGCCACCCATACTGTATCCCAGAAGGATCATCCTCTCTTGTCTGAAAGGATATCTTTCTAACATGTATTCGTAACAGGACTCCATATCATCCAGACAGGAAGTCAAAGAATAAGAAATGAAGTCCTCCTTGCTTTCTCCGTTTCCGGGAAAGTCCATAGAGATGACATTCAGGCCTGCGTCATAAGCCGCCTTCGCGATCGCAGTGTAGCGTCCGTCTTCCTTACGATCAGATTTGAAGCTGTGTACCTGAAGTAAAAGTCCTTTGGCATCATCCCGGCAATACACCGTCGCCGGAATGAACGTATTTCTTTTGGAAGGAACGAATATATCCTTGATCATGAAAGTTTCTTAT
>CADBND010000157.1 GCA_902795875.1 uncultured Erysipelotrichaceae bacterium | reverse complement strand
CCCGCAACGGAGAAGAAAAGACACGACTTCGATCTTGAGAAGAACGTTACTGTGATCTGATGCCGGAACTCGTTCCGGTTTTCTTTTGGACAGGATGCTTAGAAAAAAGGACTTTCCTGTTATAGAATTGTTATAGATAAATCTTTAAGGAGTCATTATGAATCAATACGAGACGACAGCCATCGAAACTTTGCGACCCTATCTTTCGGAATGCATGGTCCTTTTAAGAAGCAATGGCGATTTCCCGATCGAGAAGCCTTCAAAGATCGGTGCCTACGGTTCCGGTGTCAGGAATACATTGAAAGGCGGAACGGGTTCGGGTGAGGTCAATTCCCGCTACTATGTCACTGTCGAAGAGGCTTTGAAAAACGAGGGGATCAAGATCGAAAATACAGAATGGCTCGATGCCTATGATAAGCTCCGGGCAAAGGCGGACAAAGAGTTCCTGAAACAGATCAAGGAAAAAGCCAAAAGGATGAAGGTCAGTCCGCTCGTGATAGGCATGGGTGCCATCATGAATGAGCCGGAGAATGATCTCAAGGTGGCGGCACATGATGTGGCGATCTATGTCGTTTCAAGGATCAGCGGCGAAGGAAGTGACCGGACCTTTGAAAAGGGCGATTATCTTCTGAATGACAGTGAAGTGAGAGATATCCTTTATCTGCACAGAAACTGTAAGAAGTTCATGCTGGTACTGAATGTCGGCGGACCGGTGGATCTTTCTCCTGTGACGGAAGTGGAGAATGTCCTCGTCCTTTCCCAGCTGGGCGTGGAGACCGGTACAGCTCTGGTGGATGTGCTTCTTGGTAAAGCAAATCCTTCCGGCAAGCTGACGACTTCCTGGACGTGTGCCAAGGATATGCCTATCGTCGGAACGTTTGGTGACAATGACGATACCAACTACAATGAGGGCATCTATGTCGGATACCGCTATTACGATACGGCCAATGTCCGGCCCTTATATCCATTCGGATATGGAAGATCCTATACTGATTTCGATATCAAATATGAGAATACGGAAGTGACAGGGGAATGTGTCAAGGTAAAAGCTGTCGTGAGAAACAGCGGAAAGTATCCAGGCAAGGAGACTCTGCAGCTTTACGTTTCCTGTCCGAAGGGGAAGCTTGATAAGGCTTATCAGGATCTGGCGGCTTTCGTCAAGACGAAGCAGCTTCAGCCGGAAGAGTCTTTCGAGGTGGAATTGAAGTTTCCCTTGTCCCAGCTGGCAAGTTACGACAGTGAAAAGGAAGCCTATGTACTGGAAAAGGGCGATTATGTCTTAAGACTTGGAAACAGCAGTGTCGATACGAAAGCTGTTTCTGTCGTGGAACTCGATGAGGATGTATGCGTCCGCAAGGTGAAGAATGTCTTAGGCAATCCGCGTTTCACGGATCTTGTCTTGAACAGGGAAACAGATGATGATCTGCAAGGTCTCGGCAGACTGAAGGTTTCTTCCAAGGGCATCCCTTGTGTGACATGTGTTTATGATAGAAAAGAAGAAGTCGATGAAAGGATAAAAGCTTTATCCGATGAGGAACTGGTTTATCTGAATATCGGAGCTTTTTCTGAAAGAAAAAGACTGGGTTCGGTCATCGGGCAGGCTGCCGGTTCTGTAGCCGGTGCGGCTGGCGAGAGCAGTAACAAGGCAAAGCTTGAAGGCTTGCGGGGACTGATCATGGCGGACGGTCCGGCGGGTGTCCGTATCTCGAAGGAGTACTTCGAGGATGAAAAGGGTGTTCATGCCTATGGACCTTCTTTGCCTGCTACGGTACTGAGGTTCATGCCGTTACCGATGAGATTGTTGTTTGGAAGAAAGCCGAAGTTAAAGAAGGGCACAGAGCTGAAGTATCAGTATTGCACGGCGATCCCGATCTCGACGGCGATCGCGCAGAGCTTCAACGAAGAATTCGCACGGATCTGCGGAGATATCGTCGGCAAGGAGATGGAGATCTTCCACATCGATCTGTGGCTGGCTCCGGCTTTGAATATCCACAGAAGTGTACTGTGCGGAAGGAATTTCGAATACTTCTCCGAGGATCCGCTTCTTTCCGGAAAGATGGCAGCAGCGATCACGAAGGGTGTTCAGGCACATAAGGGCAAGGGTGTCACGATCAAGCATTATGCGGCAAACAATCAGGAGACGAACCGTTACATCAACAACTCCAATGTTTCCGAGCGGGCGATGCGGGAGATCTATCTGAAGGGTTTCGATATCTGTATCGAGGAGGCAAGGCCGCATGCGCTGATGACTTCCTACAATCTGCTCAATGGTGTTCATACTAATGAACACCGCGGTCTGTGCACGGATATATTGCGGGATGAATTCGGTTATGACGGTCTGATCATGACGGACTGGGAGGTCTCTTCGATGCCTCTTCCGCCAGGCAAGTATCCGATCGCACATCCGGAGAAGGCAGCTCTTGCGGGTAATGATCTCTACATGCCCGGTTCCAAAGACGACTTTAAGAGGATCATGGATGCCTTGAGAAGCGGGGAACTGAAGCGCGAGACACTTGAGGAGGCTGTGGATATCCTTTACAGAAAAGTCAGGGAGCTGAGTGAATAGAAAACATGCAGGTACAGGATGAAAAGATGTGACCTTCATTCCCATTCCAATTTTTCGGATGGGACATT
>CADBND010000156.1 GCA_902795875.1 uncultured Erysipelotrichaceae bacterium | reverse complement strand
CTCACTACCTTGCAACTACATAGTACTAAAAAGATGTATAAGGATTATGTTTGAATTATGTAAAATTATGTGAAACGGGTACCCGTACAGGATGTCGATCTCATGGATCGGCTTTTTTAATGGAAAACAGAGATTAAAATCAAATAATTATATATAAAAACCGTCATAATATATAGGTTTAGACTGATGATTATAACAGACTTCCCTTACGATACAGGTGTAGGAGAAAACGGAAATGAAGAAAGGAAAGAGTCTGTTCACGGTTTTGTTTGTGGCGTTGATGCTTATCAACAGGATCCCTGTTTCGGTCTTTGCTGAGGAAACGGATCTAAGAGGAAAGAAACATGATACTGTGAACTTCTTTGCATTTTTCAATTCCGATCGTACGGGAGGTCTGTCAGCAGATGATCTGTTGAATATCCCGCCAATGTTCAACTACGATGATCAGATGGACGAGCTTAAGATCGAGATCCATCCGATATACGAGGTCCAGGCCTTTGCCCGACTCACTTTCCGTCACTTCAATGACATCTCGACAGAGTCGGGCGGCCGGTCCGAAACGGCTAAGTTTACTTCGTCTGATAAGACATTATATATTCCGGCACAGAAGGAGGCTTCGGCATTCCCCGTTTCCTCTCCTATTCCTACAAAATTGATCGAAGTTTCTGAAACTTCGATCGAAACAGTCGAAGCTCCGACTTTGCCGGAAGAGAATGTAAGACTTTCATTAAAGGGAGAGGAGAAGGGATGGGCTTTGTTGAACCTCTTGTGCGTTGCCTTTACAGCCTTTACGGCAGCTTTGATGGCGCGTTCCTTCTTCAGATAC
The DNA here is from genome assembly GCA_902795875.1 of uncultured Erysipelotrichaceae bacterium. Taxonomy (GTDB): domain Bacteria; phylum Bacillota_I; class Bacilli_A; order Erysipelotrichales; family Erysipelotrichaceae; genus Colivicinus. The sequence goes on along the minus strand of CADBND010000156.1, from coordinate 5,615 downwards.
AGAAAAGAAGAAAACGGTATAGAGAAATATGAAAATGAGAAGAGCGAAAGATCGGAATACGAGTGGTTTCTGGGTATCCTCCCGGCACTGGTATCGGCTGTCGCTTTCCTCTTTACGGAAGATGTGAGGTCACAAAGAGTCCTCACAGACAGATATACGCTAATGATGGTCATCATAGCGATCATCAATCCCATATTGATGTATATGACTAGGAGAAAGGAAAAGGAGGAGAAAAAGAAGAAAGAAAATGATCTGAAATTAAAAAAAATCTGAAAACCTGGAAAAAAGAGGAAACACCCATTGGGGTGTTTCCTCTTTGTCTGAAGGGATCATTCTTATGAAAAAAACGAAGTTCTGTGATATTATGAGTTTCTTTTTTGTTGTAGAGAAAAAAAGAAATCACTATAATGGAAAAGTAACACATCAAAGAGGACAGCAGCATGAAACTCAATAAAGGGCTCAGATTGATCGCAATAGGATTTTTATTCACTCTGATCAATCTCAATATCACCACACAGAATCATGTGATCAATTTCACACCGGATTTTGTCGGCTGGATCCTGATCTGTGCGGGTCTAGGCGACATGAAGAACGAGACAGGCAGCAGCACGCTTTATCAGATCGTGGCGATCATTCTGGCGGTGGCCTCTCTGGGTCTTTGGGTGGCAAAGCTGGTCTTTCCGAAATATGATCTGAGTATCTATCAGTCCGCTGCAGGACTGGTCTCTACGCTTTTCATATTTGCGCTGCTTTCTCTTCTGGAGAAGATCGCAAGGAAGTATCATTCCACACATTCCAATGATCTGAAGATATTGAAGTTTGTCTATCTGATCGTATACATCCTTTTCCAGGCTACTTCTTTGACGGGACAGCTTCTTCCGATAAAGGTCGTTATGGTCGTGGCGACGATCGTCGCTTTGGGTGCTTTGATCACAGCGATCGCGACGGCCATCATCCTGTTCAAACTGTCGTTTGAACTGGACAGAGATATTGAAGAATGAAAAATGAGGTTTGACCTCATTTTTAGTAGGTGATGGAATATCCTCGTTTATAGGCGATCTTTTTCCCATAGGAATAGATCCCGTTTTTAAATACCATTTCCGGAATATTTACAGGGAGTTTTCCACACGGTCTGATATCCCCATACGCCACCAAGAGTGCAGCGATGAGGTTGGGTGGATAGCCTTTTCCTTCAAGAGGCAGGTTTTTGATTCCGGCGGCGTAGTAGCAGGCCATGAGACCGTCCGCGTCGAAGCGGGTGAGGTCATAAGGGAGGTGGGAAGAGATGACGATCGTCTTTATTCTGTTTCTCTTGCAATACATGAGGGAGCGGTCGATCATCCTGAATTCCGTGCCGTTGAGGTCGGCTGTCTCATAGAGATAAGAGAGGAAGACGACTTTGTCGGCCTTTTTTAAGAAGGGCTGTATGTTTCTTTTGAAGTCGTTCTGACTCGTTTCAAAGCCGAAGGTACAGACTTCGATGTTCTGATCGGAAGTGATGAGCTGCTTTGCCTTGAGCAGCTGTATCGCATATTTGACGGAATTGGTTTGCGCATTGTAAGGAGCCATGATCAGGACTTTGTCTTCTTCACTTAACGGAAGTACACCGTCGTTTTTGACGAGAGTGACTGCCCGTTCGGCAATGGCCATTTCGATGTCATGGTGTTCCTTGGAGCCGATAGAGACTTCTGTTTCTTCCTGTTTATTATCCAAAAGGCCGTGTCTGAGTTTGAGAGTGACGATGCGGGTCACGGCTTCATCGATCCTTTCCTGGGAGACGAGTCCTTCGTTCACCAGATTGACGATGGCTGTGACATAGTTCTTCAGCTGCAATATATATAAGGAAGTGCTTTTGTGGTCATCCACCGGCATCAGCATCATATCGACACCGGCGTTGATGCATGATCTTATCGCATCTTTCTTGTGGAAATTGAGAGCAATGGCATTCATCGAAAGGGAGTCGGTAATGACGACGCCGTCAAAATGGAGCTTTTCCCGAAGGATCCCCTGGATGATCTTTTCGGATAAGGTGGCAGGCAGATAGATCTCTTCACCATTTAGAGAATGATAGGTCTGATCCTCGATCTGCGGATATTGAATGTGAGCGCTCATGATCATTTCCACACCGCCTTTGATGGCTTTGTCGAAGGGGACGAGTTCGGCTTTTTCGATCTGTTCAAGACTCTGGTCGATCAAAGGAAGACCGGTATGGGAGTCCACATCGGTGTTGCCGTGGCCGGGGAAATGTTTGATGACGGAGATCAGGTTCTGGTCCTGCAATCCTCTCATGAAATAGAGAAGATCGTCCGCGACGGTAACGGAATCATCAGAGAAGGAACGGATCCCGATGACGGGGTTGGAGGGTTCCAGGTTGATATCGGCATCAGGTGCGAAATCCATGTTTATGTGTAGTCCCTTCAGTTCATCGCCGATGATGTATGCGCAACGGTAAATGTCTTCGCTGTCACCGTTGGCTCCTAAAGCCATGTTTCCGGGCATGAAGGTCCCAAAGGGGATCCTTTGTACCGCACCGCCTTCCTGGTCGGCAGATAGGAATAAGGGAAGATGTCCTCCCTGAATGGAAGCATTGTTGAGATCATCGACGAGTTTTCTTGTCTGGTCAGTATCCTTAATGTTGTTGGAAAAAAGGATGATCCCGCCAAAGCCGTATTCTTTTAACAGTTCTTCCAGTTCCGGTGTGATGGAAGTCAGGTCCTCGCTTTGATCTTCTTTTCCGTATTCGCGGAAACGAAAGGACGGCATCAGCATCTGTGCCGCTTTTTCTTTGAGTGTCATATTATCAACGATCTGTTTCACTCTGTCTGCTTCGCTGTTCCGGCATCCGAAAAGCGTGCTTAGCAGCAGGATGTTCAGGATCAGGATCGCGATCTTTTTCATAATTTCATTTTATCGCAAATGGAATGCGCTTTTGTGAAAGGTTCCCACATGGAAAAAGAAAGAAAAAAGAAAATAAGTCGATATGCGGATCAGAAAAGCGAAGAATAGAATGAAAACGATAATGAACCGGAAAGAAGAGATCCTCAATGATCGGAAAAGGAAGATCGCGATCATCGATCCCGCAAATGAAGAGATCATTTCTGAACTGCTGAAAAACAGCTACGAAACATTCTTTTTTCATGATGCTGAAACGTTCCTGGAACAAAACAGAATAGAGGCCTTTGATCTGCTGATCTGCGATATCGCTGTCTTGCGAAAGGAAGGGTTTCGGCATGCGCTCAGAAAAGACATGGCGATACTGGCTTTGGGAAGAAACAGGGAAGAGGAAGCGGAGGCTTTGGAATATGGGGCAAGCGAGTCGCTGATCCTTCCGCTTCCAAGACGGGAGGTCTTTGAAAGAAAGATCGACAGGATCATCCGTTTAGAGGAATATGGAAGGATCATCTGGGAGACCGAATACGATCCTTTGACCGGTCTTTATAATTCTTTGTATTTCTTCCGTTATGCGGAGAAGATCGATCAGTTTTATCCGGACAGCGATATGGATGCGCTGGTATTCGATATCGACCGTTTTCATCTGATCAATGAGCGGTATGGAAGAAAAGAAGGTGACCGCATCCTGAAAAAGATCGCAAAGGATCTGAAGATCGTTTTTGACAGCTGCGGTGCCCTCATAGGCAGAAAAGAGAGCGATACCTTTCTGGTCTATTGTCGGCATCAGGAGAATTACCGGAAGATCCTGAGTGAACTCAATGGCGATCTTGTCAGAGACAGGATAAAGCCGGTCCTTCGTCTGGGGATAAAACGCTGTATTGGGAAAACGGAAACGATCGAAGACCGCTTTGACAGAGCCATACAGGCGTGTGATATCGTCAAGGACAACTACGAAAACAGGATCGCCTATTATGACAGACGGATGTTTCGCAAGGAACTGTTCTGTCAAAGGCTCGTGATAGAGTTTGAAGATGCGCTGGCAAACGGTGAGTTTCAGGTGTTCTATCAGCCCAAATTCGATATCCGGGGGAAGGAACCGGTCCTGGCTTCAGCGGAAGCGCTCGTCCGCTGGAAACATCACAGTCTCGGGGAGATCTCGCCTGTCCTGTTCATTCCGCTTTTTGAAAGCAACGGGCTGATTCGGAAGCTTGATCTCTATGTCTGGCGGAAAACGGCGGAGCAGATAAGGGAATGGCAGAAGAGATATGGAAAGCTGATCCCGATCTCGGTCAATGTTTCCCGCATCGATCTTTATGATCCCTGTCTTTGTGAGCAGCTGCAGGCGATATTGAAGGAATATGATATTCAGGCAAAGTTACTGCCTTTGGAGATCACGGAGTCGGTATATGAAAGAGATCATATGACGATCGTGGAGCGGGTGAAGGAGCTCAAGCAGATCGGTTTCCCGATCGAGATGGATGATTTCGGAACGGGGTATTCCACATTGAGTCTGATCCGCAGGATGCCGGTCGATGTTTTGAAGATCGACATGAGTTTCATCCGCGAAGCTTTCAGGGAAAACGGCGATACCGGTATGATCGGGATCGTCATCGATATCGCCCGTTATCTGAAGGTGCCGACGATCGCCGAAGGTGTGGAGGATCAAAAGCAGTATACTGCTTTGAAGAGGATGGGCTGTGATATCGTTCAGGGGTATTATTTTTCCAAGCCTGTGAATGCGGATATCTTCGGTTCCTTCATTGAAAACAAAAAGATATGAGGAACTGAAAAAAGTGCCTTTTTACAGGCTAAAATGCATTTGCGATGTATTGTCTTTAGAATAGTTCGGATATAAAATATGTCTATGGCAAAATCATCTGCCTTCAAAATTCGTAAAGGACAGATCAGTTCTTTTCACTGGGTTATGATCAGTTTCCTGTTGCTTATACTGGCAGGGACTTTTTTATTGACGTTGCCGGTATGCAGTGCCGAACATGTGCATACGCCTTTTCTGGATTGCCTGTTTGAGATCGCTTCAGCGATCGGTACGGTCGGTCTTACTACCGGTATCACGCCGCTTCTGCATACGCCGACAAAACTGATCCTGATATTCCTGATGTATTTCGGAAGGGTCGGTTGTCTGACTCTGATATATGCTTTGCTTCCGCGGATCAAAGAGACTTCACGTCTTCCGATGGAGCACATCAACGTTGGATAGGAGAGAATTATGAGAAACATTCTGATCATAGGGCTTGGCCGTTTCGGCAGACACTGTGCCCTCAAATTAACGGAACTCGGTCATCAGGTAATGGCTGTCGATCACAACGAGAACCGGGTCGAAGCAGCGATGAACTTCCTCAACAATGTCGCGATCGGCGATTCCACAAGACAGGACTTCCTGGAGTCTCTGGGGATCGAGGATTTCGATGTTTGTATCGTATGTATCGGAGATGATTTCCAGTCTTCACTGGAAACGACCGCTTTACTAAAAGAGCTCGGTGCCAAGAAAGTTGTGGCCAGAGCTTCCCGTGATGTCCATCAGAAATTCCTGTTGAACAACGGGGCGGATGAGGTCGTCTATCCGGAGCGGGTCATTGCGGAATGGACCGCCACCAGACAAAGCGGCGACTATATCATGGACTACATCTCATTGGATGATTCACACGGTCTGTTTGAGATCATGGTCCCGGAAAAGTGGGCAGGCAAATCGCTGGCTGAGCTGG
>CADBND010000155.1 GCA_902795875.1 uncultured Erysipelotrichaceae bacterium | reverse complement strand
TGTCGACAATGAAACAGAACCTTTTGGCATATGTGCGGATGATCCGGATTTCCTTTCCCTTATCATAGGCAAAAGAATGATCTCGTTTCCTTTCAACTTCAAACGGTGTGACAGCGAGATCAACGCAAGGTTTGAGAGGATCGAAAAGAAGCTTTCGTCAGTAGGTCCCGTCCCGCTGATGGTGGACCTAAAACGATACAATACCGTGTCGATCGTGACCGGGGCTTCCCGGAAGGAATACTTTCTGATCCATTTCCTCATGCAGGTAGCGTACAGGCATTCCCACGAGGATGTGCTGATGGCTGTTTTTGCGAAAAGGAAGGATCTGATTGATGATTTCTATGATCTGCCTCATCTTTTTTATAACGGCAGACGCCTCTTTTTTACGGACGGAAGTGCTTTGCAGGAACTGGAAAGGTTGAAACTTGACAGGCCATTATTGCTGTTCATGTATGATGACCATGACATTGCTTTTCATGATCCGCAAATCAAGGTCCTGCGTTTTATCGAGGATCTGCAGGATCTGAAAAAGGACAGGAATGTCGTTGTTGAATACCTGGGGACTGGCGGGAATCTGTATGCAGGAGAGAAGATCTCTTTTTCCTATGTGAAGGAGATCTTTGACCGTAAACGTGTTTTTCGAAAACTCGGAAGATATAACGCGGCCGCCCGGAAAAGAGATGATATTCATTTCAAAGATATTTTTGCTGAAATGAACATCGTGGAAAACTACAGAGAAAAAAGACGGGATCTCAGAGCGGATTTTGCGGTTTGTGAGACAGACTTGCTGAGTTTTGATCTGCACGAAAAGAAACAGGGCCCGCACGGATTGATCGGCGGTTGCACCGGTTCTGGCAAATCGGAACTGATCGTTTCCATGCTGTTGTCGTTATGCATACGTTATTCACCGGAATATCTCAATATCGTTCTGATCGACTACAAGGGAGGTGGGATCCGGGATTCTCTCACATACAGAAAGAAGATCGTTCCCCATGTCGTTGCCGCCGTGGACAATCTGGAATATGGAACATTGGAAAGACTGATCGTTGCTTTACGCAATGAGTGCCGAAGAAGACAGAGGCTTTTCACAAAGCTTTGCGAAAAAAGCGGTATGTCTATCATGGATCTTGACGATTATCTGGACGCGGCAGGTGATGATATGGAAAAGATCGCACATCTGCTTGTCGTTGTGGATGAATTTGCAGAACTGAAAAAAGAAGTTCCCGATGCTATCAAGGAATTGATCTCGATCGCCCGAATAGGGAGAAGCCTGGGTATTCATCTGATCCTGGCAACACAGAAACCGGCAGGAAATGTCGATGAGGAGATCTGGTCCAATTCACGTTTCAAGATTGCACTTAAAGTATTTGAAGAGAAGGATTCTTATGATCTGATCCGCTGTAACGATGCGGCATACCTGCACGATCCCGGCTCTTTCGTATTGAAAGTGGACGATTCCCTGATCAAGGCTTCGGCGATCTATTCGAAGAAGGACTTCTATGACAAAGAGCCCTACGAAGTATGCGTTCTTAAGGATGATCTCGAAATTGACAGGAAAAAGAGCATCCCTAATGAGGGCGGAGAAAGCGAGTGTTCTGTCTTTCTTTCCCGGATCATCGAAGCCTGCGAAAAGCTGAAACCGAAGGTCAACCGTCTTGACTTTCTTCCTCCTGAAGCAATGCAGAGGAAGCGGCTTGCGAAAGGAGCGTGTTTCGTATTCGGAGAAGCGGATGACTATATCAATGGGAAAAAAGGACTGGTGGCGTATGGGCTGAACGAGGATTTACTGATCTGTTCGGAAAGAAAAGGGATGATCGCTTCCGTGCTCAATACATTGACCGAGAATAAGAGACGATGTATCACGATATCACATCGGCATTATAAGGGAGGAAGTATCGGCGATTCCCTGCTTTATGCAGACAATCAAGATATCGGATATCTGTTCGATATCCTGCTTCATAAAACGGAAAAGGCAACGTTATTGATCGAAGATCTTTCCAGTTTTCTGGCTTATGACGATTCCTACAGTGAAATGTTGCTGAAAATGCTCAGAAGGAAAGATGACCGAAGTTTCAATATTGTCGCTTTCACCAGAGATGCGCAAATCGGTTTCAAGTTGCTGAATGGATTCAGATACCGGCTTCTTATCGGTTCAAATGACCCATCTGTGATCCATTCTGTTTTCGGATGCCGGAGCCGATATCGGGGAGAGAATTATTATTTCGATGAAGAACCGATCTGTTTCGTCAGGATTGAAGAGGAACCTATCACAGAGGAAGACAGACAGCTTGATTCTCTGGTCAGAAGAATACCCGATAGGATCCTGCCGGATCATACCGAGGGGAAATGCATTTTGGGTTACGATCTGAAGGACAGAACAGCAGTCTATCAAAAAGATGAAATACTGATCTGCAGTGAAGACAATGATCTGCTTTCAATATATGAACGGGCATATGGAGAAAAAATGAAGACCTGTATCTACTGTAAAGACAGTCCGAAAAAGATCCCGGATGAGTTCTTGTGGCTGGGTTCCGGTATCTTTTATCAGAACCTGTTTACGACAGGGAGAATGGAAGACCTGAGTGAAGAGGAGGGCATATACATATACAAGGGAAAGAAGAGGAGGATCAGGATCTTGTCCGATGCATAGAGTATCTGTGAGACTAAAGGATGTGAAGGATTCCTGGATCGTTGAGGCGTATTTCGATGAGAGGCTTTCTCTTTCGGAGAATCTTGCGATACTGGAAGAACTGTGCGGTAAAAAGGTGAAGGATCGAAAAGTCTATGATCCAAATAAAAGGATATTCCTCGACAGGAATATCCCCTTGAAAGAATTTGTATTGAATGGCATGGTGCTTCTGGAGTTATTCAATTGAGCGGTCTCAATGTATACAAAACGATCTCGGCGTCCGCAAAAAGACGGGCATCATTAATATATCTGCCGATACCGTTGTTTATATCCAGCGTGGAACCGTTTTTGGTGTTTTTTCCACGCGCATATTTTCGATAACCGTATTCCCTTGTAAAGTAGGATATAAGCGGGATATAGATCTGATAACCGCGTGAATGACCGGCCGAAAGAAGATCGACGCCATATCCTGAGACGGAGTCGAAGATGTCCGGACAGTGAGAGATGGCGAAAGTGTAGTAATTCGTGTTGCTGCCGCTGAAAGCAGTCGTAGGATCGGGTTCACCTGAAACAAGGGAATCGATACCCACAAGATTGATGTATCCCGACCGGTCGACGCTTATCAGTGTATTGGCGTTGTCCAGAACGGTGAATCCGGAAGCGGAAAGGATCTCGTCGACTTCTTCGTGGTCGAGGTGATCCTGATCGCCGTAGACTGCATATTTTCCATACCTGGCGTCCATGCCTGAAAGCATTTCGATCAGTGTGGATCTTTTTTCTTCTGGGATCTCAACGCCTGGATAGAGAAGGTCTCCTTCAAACAGGATGATGTCGGGATCAAAAGAATCGATCGTCTCAAATACATTTCTAAGATAATCGTCGCTTGTCAGATCCCCGTAATAAAGATCGGAGAAACAGCAGATCAGCAGGCCATCAAGATCCTTGCTGATCTTTTTTGAGCGCAGTGTTTCTTCACGGATCGAAAAAGTGCGGCAGTTTACATATGCTGCATTGTAATAAGTGATACCTCCGACCAGGAGGAGAGACAATAGGATGGTGATGATCTTTTTGACCATATATTTATTATAATTCCTGTTGCGGAAAATGCCACGATGCGTTTTATGTACTGGTGGAGATACGGGTACCCGTTTCACATAATTTTACATAATTCAAACATAATCCTTATACATCTTTTTAGTACTATGTAGTTGCAAGGTAGTGAG
>CADBND010000154.1 GCA_902795875.1 uncultured Erysipelotrichaceae bacterium | reverse complement strand
TTTCCAAGTCCTCAGGTGAGTATGTCGTGAGAATGGACGATGATGGGGAACATGATCCCAGATTCCTTTTTGATCTGATCGCCAAGCTTGAAGAAGGCTATGATTATGTCTGTGCCCAGTTTGTCGAATATCATCATTCTTTATATAAACGCCTTGGATCCAAATTCAATTATTGGTTCCTGACTAAAATGATGGATATCCCCAAAGGTTCGATCATGTCTTCTTACAACGTGACAAGAAGATATGTGATCGATGAGATCCTGAAATACAACAATCCGAGGCCTTACATCGACGGAATGGTCTGGGCTGTTACAACAAGAACAGCATCCGTTCCGGTCGAACATGGCTATCGTTATGCAGGAGAATCCGGCTATAATTTCTCCAAGTCTGTGGCACTATGGCTGAATGGCGTGACTTCTTTCTCGATCAAACCGTTGAGACTGGCTTCACTTTCCGGTTTCCTCTTTGCGTTTACTGGATTTATTATCGGAGTAGGTGTGGTCATTGACAAACTGATCCACCCGGATATCGAAGCCGGCTGGACATCAATGTTTGCAACGATGCTGTTTATCGGCGGATTCCTGATGATCTTCCTCGGTTTGATAGGAGAATATGTGGGTCGGACTTATCTGATCGAAAACCATATTCCACAATATGTCATCAGAGAAGAAGTCAGGAAAGATAAGAAAACAAAGAAGGAATAGAATTGATAAAAGAAATCCATTGATCAGTCAATGGATTTCTTTTATTTTGAAACAAAGGAGTAAATGTAATATGGACCGCTGGTCCTTATCAGTTCTGCCTGCGTATTGGGATCGTAGTGTCTTTGCAGGTAGGCGAGGACTTGTGACATGTCGTCCTGATAGCCGATAAAGTAAGCTTTTTCATTATTTATAAGATCTTTGTAGGGATTGTTTATGCCGTAATTGTTTATGACCTTGACATATAAGGGGGTATTGGCGATCCAGTCACCTAACATCGAATAATTGTCCATCGCACCTTTCCGGATTCCGCTGTACGGTGTGTAGTAGATCTTCCATAGAGGAAGAAGCGTGCGGCTCATGTAAAGATGATCCTTGTCCTCGTAGATCTCGTCAAGCACTTCGTGATTGACATTATAATCATTGATCCAGCTTTGCATATTTCCTTTGAAATAACCGTTCCAGGCATAGAAGGAAATGATCAGGACGGCACAGGTGATGAATACTGTCAGTCCTTTCGTGATCCGGTTTTCTTTGAGCTCTGTGACAAACAGCAATGTGAAGATGACGGCTGCCAGAACGGAGATCGTCACGCGGTCCAGCCATTCATGCATCATGTAGGAATAGAACAGATTTATGAAAGCCAGAACACCGATATAGAAGGCGGAAAGCCATCCGGATAAAGAAGGCTTGCTGAAAAAGACGAACAGTAAGAGGATAGAGACGATAAGGAAGGTAAACATGCTGGTGGGTTTGTGTTTGAAAAGCGAATTCCTGCCTCTTAAAAGGAACATGACGAATTCGTTGGAATCCATGTGTTTGTGTGGTTGCGGCTGTTTGACTTTTTCCATCACTTCCATATTGAAAACATCGGGATCGTTGTGATCGACATGGGCATAGAGGGCAAAGTCTTCTCTGTTTATACCTAACTCGTTGTATTCTTTTTCATACAGATCGTAGGAAGGAAGGTTGATATCTTCAAACTGCGTTGTATACTCATTGAAATTTTTGTAGTATGTCCAGCCTGGCGAACGGTATGCGAGTGAATCGATGAAATACAGTGATCCGACCAGCAGTAAAGAGATCGCAGCGACTTTGACCAGAGAAAGGAAATTGTTACGGTCTTCCATGTTCTTCCTGTTTTTGAAGCAAGACAGAATGAATGGAATAAAACAGGCCACACATATCGATGATGTTCCCAAAAACATGCCGATCCTGGTCATAAAGCTTAAGGCAATAAAAATGATGCCAAAGATCTGCACTTTATTTCTTTTCTTTGTTTCGAAGGAATAAGCGATCAGAAGATAGCCAGCTACCGCCAGATAAGCGGCGGTTTTGGTGAACTGGACTTTTGTGAATGCTTCATATGCAGTCGCAAAATCGGCAGCCAAAGCCAGAAACTTTATATACTTGTTTTTTCTATTGAAGAAGACAAATAAGATTGCCGATAAACTGAACATGGCCAGAAGGATCTGGAAGATCCCGTACCAGGGAACAGATGTTGTGATCCTGTAAAGCGTGCTTAGAAAGACTCCGATGACCACATTGGTGTAGATCATGTGGATGTCGAAATCGCCATAAGCACCGCATACAAACATTTCCATAAAAGGATCGTCGACAGCGTTATAACGCGCATAGAAAAGCAGATTAAAAAGTATATAAAAAAAGACGTTTATGCCTAAGGCAAAATAGAATCTTTTGTAGTTGTTTCGGATGAAATCGCCGATCTTTTTCATATTGTCCTTAAAAATAATATCATATTCTTATTTCCAGGGATCACTGTCTCTGAGCCACTCGTAACGGTTTTTGATCCATGTTTTGAGATATTCGACATTTTCTTCGTAGGAGGGGAATCTGTCTGCTTCAAGTCCCGAATATCTGTGGTCTACCTGCCAGCCGGCACCTCCGGCTTCTGTGGGTGTGTAGTTGGACATGAAAAGATCGCGGTTTTCTTCTACGATCTGGTCGATCACACCTCCGTCGGCATAGAGATTTTCGATAGTGTTCCCGTATTCTGAAAGATATTCTTTGACCAGAGAACGGAATTCTTCATATTCCAGCAAGGCTGCATAGACCGGATTGCGGTCACAATAGAGGTCGTAGTAACTGATCCTGTTCTGTTTCTTTTCTTCAGCTGTTTCGCCATACCAGGCTATGGAATAGAAATCGATGTCGTAGTTTCCAGAGGAGATATCATAATCCCAGACTGGTCCGGCATGAATGAGCCCATTTTTCAGATAGAATTTGACAGAGGAGTAATCGAAATCGATCGGCTTGGCAAGTTCACTCAGAAGGTAGTATTTTGCGAAGCCGTCGATGTCGATGACGTCTTTGAGCTGATCATAGTCTCTTGACGTGATGACAGCATCGAACCTGTTCAGTACCTCTTCCATGTGGGCGAATACTTTGTCGCTGGGTTCATCGGGGTCTTTGATCGCAAAACGCCAGCCGTTAGCAGTCGTGATGTATTTCGTTTCGTCTTCTTCACGTTCCTCTTCGTATTCAAAAATGAATTCACCACGGAAAGGATCGATATCGACCCGATCGGAAGCGATGTCCGTTCTTTCGCTCAGAAGATAGCAGCCTTTGTAGAGACCGTCCATATATACCCTGGCAAATCTGGCGTCCGGTGTGTAGTCCAATCCCATCTGCTCCGCCAGTTTAAAGAAGAGAGCGTCCCGAATCAGGGTTGGATCAAAGCATTCTGCCAGGAGCGACCATTTCTTGTCTTTTCCGAGATCAAGGATCTGTCTGTCTCCGGAAAACTTGAGATTATAGGGCCTTTTATCACCAGCAGAGGTGGAATTGCCACGTACGTTGACGGTGACGTTTTTGTCTTCAGTCCTTCGTCCTTCTTCATCGACGATCACGACCCGCATCACTTTCTTGCCATGATAGTTTTTCAAGTCATTTCCTGTTCCGTCTTCGGAGAAGACATAAACGGCGGGATAATTCAGCTGCAGTGTGTGCTTTTCGTTGAATTCTTTCAGATCAGCAAGCAAATCCTTCATCTGCCTGTAGGTGAGCGATTCGTTTTTAAAACTATCGATCTCTTCCTTAAGTTCAGGAGAACAGTATTTGTCGTGATCAAAAGGCAGAAGATCGATCTGCCACCGGACTTGTGACTTGAGTTCATCCTGTATGTAGAATAAAACGGCAAAAAGGACGAGTATCGTCATAAACAAGACCGTTATAAGTGAGGCTGATTTTCTCTTTTTTCGATGTTCGTGCATCGCTTTCATTATACTTTAATTGATGGTCTGTTGGCGTTGAATCGATAGCTTGCCTTATAATAGAATAGGAAATATGAAGATACTTGTGACCGGCGCAAAAGGTTTTGTCGGAAGAAATCTGGTAACAGCTTTGAAACAGATCGAAAACGGAAACGACAGGACAAGGCCTTCGCTGAAAATAGAAGAGATATTTCAATACGATAAAGATGATGATCTTGCGGCTTTGAAGAGATATTGTGCCGATTACGATTTCGTATTCAATCTGGCAGGAGTCAATCGTCCGCAAAAGGAAAGCGAATTTGTTGAAGGCAACTGTGGTTTTTTGTCTGATCTGTTGGATCTTTTGGAAAATGAACACAACAGATGTCCGATCATGCTTTCAAGTTCGGCGCAGGCCTCTTTATCCGGACGTTTTAAGGACAGTCCTTACGGAAGATCAAAACTGGAAGCAGAGAAGGTGCTAATGGAATATGGGCAAAGGACCGGAAGTCGAGTCCTGATCTACCGTTTTCCCAATCTTTTTGGCAAATGGTGCCGTCCCAACTACAACAGTGCCGTTGCGACGTTCTGCTACAATTACGCACATGATCTGCCGATACAGGTCAATGATCCAAGCACCGAACTGGAATTAGTCTATATCGATGACCTGGTGAAAGAGATGCTGGATGCTTTGGAAGGAAAGGAAAAACGCTGTGAATTTGAAGGCACAGATGTGATTGCGAAGAATGATGGATCCTACTGTTATGTGCCAGTATCCCATAAAGTTACGCTGGGACAGATCGTTGACTGTCTGGACTGCATCAAAAAACAGCCGGAAACTCTGATCGTTCCGGAATTGAAAGAAGACGGTTTTATCAAGAAGTTGTACTCCACATATCTGAGTTATCTGCCGAAAGAAAAGACGATCTTCGATCTTTCGATGCATGAAGATGAAAGAGGTTCGTTTACCGAACTGGTAAAGACGATAAACGGTGGCCAGTTCAGTGTCAATATCTCCAAGCCCGGTGTGACCAAAGGCCAGCACTTTCACAACAGCAAGTGGGAGTTCTTTATCGTGGTAAAAGGCAAAGCTCTGATCAGAGAACGCAATCTTGCGACGGATGAAGTCTACGAATTCGTTGTTGACGGTACAAAGATGCAGGCCGTTCACATGCTTCCGGGATATACGCATTCCATTGAAAATCTGGACAGTGAGAATGAACTGATAACACTGATGTGGGCGAATGAACTGTTCGATCCGGGCAGACCGGATACTTTCCATGAGGAGGTTTAAATGAGTAAACTCAAACTGATGATCATTGTCGGTACGAGACCGGAGATAATCCGTCTCAGCGAAGTGATCAAAAAATGTGACAAATATTTCAATACGATCCTTGTCCATACGGGTCAGAATTATGACTATGAACTCAACGGCATCTTTTTTGAGGACTTGGATCTCAGACAGCCGGACTACTATCTGGAAGCGGTTGGCGATGATCTCGGTGCCACGATCGGCAATATCGTCGACAAGTCATATAAACTGATGGTCAAGACAAGACCGGATGCCATTCTGGTGCTGGGTGATACCAACAGCTGTTTGAGCGTCATCGGTGCAAAAAGGCTGCATATTCCGATCTTCCATATGGAAGCAGGGAACAGATGCTTTGATGAATGCCTGCCGGAAGAGACCAACAGAAGGATCGTTGATGTGATCTCCGATGTCAACATGTGCTATTCCGAACATGCCAGAAGATATCTGAATGCATCGGGTGTCGCAAAGGAGAGGACCTATGTGACCGGTTCCCCAATGGCGGAAGTTTTGAATGCACATATCAAGGATATTGAAAAATCCGATATTCTGAATAAATTAGGTCTTCAGAAAGGTAAGTACATTTTATTGAGTGCACATCGGGAAGAGAACATCGATACCGACGAAAACTTCAAGTCTTTATTCACTGCTATCAATGCGATCGCTGAAAAGTATGATGTACCAGTCCTTTATTCCTGTCATCCACGTTCCGCAAAGCGCTTAGAAAAGACAAAGTTCAAACTGGATAAGCGGGTAATCATGCACAAGCCTCTTGGCTTTATCGATTACAACAATCTGCAAATGAATGCAATGTGTGTCGTATCGGACAGCGGCACTTTGCCGGAAGAATCCAGCTATTATCTGTCTATCGGAAAACCGTTCCCGGCTGTAGCGATCCGAACCTCGACAGAAAGACCGGAAGCCTTGGACAAAGGAGATTTCATCCTGTCCGGTATCAGTAAGAAGGAAGTATTGCAGTCTGTCGAAACGGCGATCAGGATGAATAAAAACGGGGATCTTGGTCTGCCGGTCCCTGATTATGTCGATACGAACGTTTCAAATAAAGTGGTAAAACTGATCCAGTCATACACTGGAGTCGTGAATAAGATGGTTTGGAGGAAGAACTGATGAAGGTAATGCAGAACGACCTGAAGAGGCAACATGACATTTATGGAGAAGAATACAACCGGAAAGCTGTAGAGGTTTTGAATTCCGGCTGGTATATCTTGGGCAATGAAGTAAAAGAATTCGAAAAAGAATTCGCTGAATATACGGAATCGAAGTATTGCGTAGGCGTGGCATCAGGACTTGATGCCCTCCAGATAGCGTTCAGAGTTCTAGGTGTTGGAAAAGGGGATGAAGTCATTGTCTGTTCCAATTCCTACATAGCCTGTGTCATGGGTATCACCATGAACGATGGCACTCCGGTCTTTGTTGAACCAGATGAATACGACAATCTGGATGCGGATAAGATCGAAGAAAAAATAACGGATAAAACAAAAGCGATCCTCGCCGTGCATCTGTATGGTCAGTCCTGCGATATGGATAAGATCATGGAAGTTGCGAAAAAACATGGTCTGAAAGTCGTTGAAGACTGCGCACAGTCGCATGGAACGACCTGGAAGGGAAGAAAGAACGGTTCGATCGGTGATATCGGCTGCTGGAGTTTCTATCCGACCAAGAATCTCGGTGCTTTTGGCGACGGTGGCGCTTTGACGACCAATAATGAAGCATATGCAGAAGAATTCAGAGTGATCCGTAACTACGGTGCCAAGAAGACACATTACGACAATGAAATTGTCGGTATGAATTCAAGGCTGGATGAGCTGCAGGCTGGTATGCTCAGAGTGAAACTGAGTCATCTGAATGATCTCAATAAAGAAAGACAGGAGATTGCCAGAAGATATGATGAAGGGATCAAGAATCCTTTGATCAGGCCTTTGCAGACAAGACCTGGTTCCAATGCTGTTTATCATCAGTATGTGATCCATTGTGAAAAACGTGATGAACTGATGAACTTCCTCAAAGAAAACGATATCGGTACGATCATTCATTATCCGATCCCACCACATCTGCAGCAGGCATATCGTGGATTGGGATTGAAAGAAGGCGACCTGCCGATCGCGGAAAGATATGCGAAAGAAGTTTTGAGTTTACCGATCTTCAATGGTATGACTATAGAAGAACAGGAATACGTAATAGAAAAACTGAACAGTTTTAAAGGATGAATATGTCACTAAAAGAAAGATGTCCGGTCATAGAGTTTAAAGACCTTGGCGATGAAAGAGGGAAACTGGTCGTTATAGAGGGAAACGAATCGATCCCTTTTGCGATCCAGAGAGTTTTCTATATCTATGGTTCAGATTCCACTGTCGTTCGTGGCCAACATGCCAACCGGGAATCGGAATTTGTATTGATCAATGTGGCCGGGCAATCCAAAGTCAGGATCACGGATGGGCATGAAGAATTCGTCGTAGAACTCAATCGTCCGATGATGGGTGTTTATATCCCGAAAATGGTCTGGAAGGACATGTATGATTTCTCATCGGACAGCGTATTGCTGGTGCTGGCTTCCACACATTATGATGGCAGCGAATACATCCGTGATTTTGATAAATATATTGAGGAAATAAATGGATAATAGTCTCAATATCCTTTATACCTGCGATAATGCGTTTTTGCCTCTGACAAGTATATCAATGGCTTCGGTTATTGCGAATAACCCCGACTCATTGATTACTTTTTATATTGCTACAGAGGAAGAAAACAATGAAAATTTCCGGAAACTGCAGGATTTTTATAAGGACAATGAGAAGATCAGGATCGTCTATCACGATGCAAAAAAACAGGATGAATTATTAGCGAGAAAGGGATTGGATCGCTGGGGCAGCAATTCCTACTACGTCTATTGGAAACTGTTTGCCTATGATGATCTGAAAGTCGACCGGATCTGGTATCTGGATTCCGATGTGATCTGTCTGAATAAGATTGATCATCCGGACATCGAAAAGGCTGCCGGAGCCTGTCTGGACAGCGCACATGCCGCTTTCAACAAAGCAGCTCACATTCCAGAGGATTATTATTTCTTTAACACCGGTTCCATGTATGTGAATGTGGACAAGTGGAAGAAGGAAAACTGCACGAAGAAGATCTGCGACTATATCGAGGACATGGAACATATGCCTTTGATGTGCGACCAGGATATATTGGCGATGGCGTTACAGAAAGATCTGGAAGTATTGCCTCCGGAATATGACTATCTGGCAGGTTATGATCATTATGGCGTCCATAACAGTTTTATGATGTATTCGCTCGATAAGAAACCGTTCTATTCCGAAAAAGAAGTAGAAGACGCAAAGCAGAGAGTGGTGTTTTATCATTGCCTGGGCGGAGTTTTCGGACGTCCGTGGGAAGACGGGAATGAATCTCCGATAAAGAATGAATTTGAGAAGTACCGGGAAATGGCTTGTTGGAACGATTATCACAAGGAAAGAAACATCTCCACTCTTTTTAAGATCGAAAAGATGCTGGAGGTCTTGCCGAAAGGGATCTATAATCGCATCCATAATCTGGCGATGCGTAAATACGTGGAAGGGCTGGCGAAGAAATGAAAGTTTGCTGGCTGACGACAGTAGCGGCACCGTATACGATCAGACTGTTTGAGGAGATAGGCAAACAGGTCGATCTGTGTGTCGTGATGGAGGACAGGAAAGAAGATAACCGCAATGATGAATGGAAGATCGAGAGTTCTTCCTCTTTCAAGTTGTATGTTATCGATGACAACTATCAAAAAAAGATAAGCGAGCTTGCGAAAGAATATGACATCCTTGTGGATGGCTATTATCTTTCCAGATACGGATATACCGCTGTTTCACAATTCAAAAAACAGGGAA
>CADBND010000153.1 GCA_902795875.1 uncultured Erysipelotrichaceae bacterium | reverse complement strand
TCCGCGTAATACAACGATCCCGACGCAGAAGTCGCAGATCTTCTCGACGGCTGCCGATAATCAGCCGGCTGTCGATATCCACGTATTACAGGGTGAAAGACCGATGGCTGCCGACAACAAGACATTGGGCAACTTCCAGCTGACCGGTATCGCTCCGGCAAGAAGAGGCGTCCCGCAGATCGAAGTCACTTTCGACATCGATGTCAACGGTATCGTTCATGTTTCTGCTCTGGATAAGGGTACGAACAAGAAACAGGAGATCACGATCACTAATTCTTCAGGTCTTTCTGAAGAAGAGATCGACAAGATGGTCAGAGAGGCCGAAGAAAACAAGGCTGCCGATGACAAGAGAAGGGAAGAGATCGAACTGCGCAACAAAGCGGAAGGCTTCATCGCCCAGATCGACCAGCAGCTTGAGACAGAGAACGCCAATGTGACAGCTGATCAGAAGGCACAGGTCAAGACTTTACGTGACGAACTGCAGACGATGCTCGACAATAACGATTACGATCATCTGAAGTCCAAACTCGATGAACTGGAGAAGGCTGCACAGTCGATGGCAGAGGCTATGTATCAGCAGCAGGCACAGTCTCAGCAGGGCAACCCGAACTTTAACGGTGGCTTCAATGGCTCGACGAATAACGGCGGCAATAACGACGATGATGTCGTAGATGCCGATTTCAAGGCAAAATAAACAGAATCTGAATATTTAAAAGAATAGAAAGGGAGGTATTATGGCTGACAAACGCGATTATTATGAGGTCCTGGGAATATCCAAGTCTGCAAGCGAAGATGAGATAAAAAAAGCTTATCGTAAGTTGGCTAAACAATATCACCCGGATATCAACAAGGCTCCGGATGCAGAAGCAAAATTCAAAGAGATCAATGAGGCCTATGAGGTCTTGTCTGACCCGCAGAAAAGGGCGACCTATGACCAGTTCGGTCATGCGGGTATGGACGGATTTGGTCAGGGTGGCTTCTCTTCGGGCTTTGGCGGAATGAATATGGATGATCTCGGAGACATCTTCTCAGACTTCTTTGGAGGAATGGGAGGATTCTCCGGATTCAACTTCGGTGGAGGTTCCTCTTCCAGAAGGAGTGGTCCGATCAAGGGAGACAACCGTTACATGTCTTTGGAGATCGATTTCCTCGATGCGGTACATGGCGTAGACAAGATGATCAATCTGACTGTCGACAAGGTATGTACGTATTGTGATGGAACAGGTGCTGCCACCAGGTCCGATATCGAGACCTGTCCGACCTGCAGAGGCTCGGGCAGAGTCGTAAGACAGTCCCGTACACCGTTTGGTGTGGTCCAGCAGCAGTCCGTATGTCCGGATTGTCAGGGCAAGGGCAAGCGTGTCAAAAAGATCTGTCCGCATTGCGGAGGAAAAGGCTACAACACCGTCAAGGAACAGGTGGAAGTCACCATTCCGGCGGGTATCAGTTCCGGCCAGCAGGTCAGACTTGCGGGTTATGGCGAACGTGGTGAAAACGGCGGTCCCAATGGTGATCTGTACATCGAAGTCCGGGTCAGGCCGCATAAGTATTTCACCAGAGAAGGAAACAACATCCACATCCGTGTTCCGATCTCAGCTGTCGATGCGACACTTGGAACCATTGTCGATGTCCCGACCGCCTATGGTGATGTCGAACTGACGATTCCTGCAGGTACGCAGCCCGGACAGCAGCTTCGCTTAAAGGGCTACGGCATCAAGGATCTCAGGACCAAGAATGTCGGTGACCAGTATGTGGAAGTTCAGATTGAGATCCCGAAGAAGCTTTCCCGGGAGGAGAAAGAACTCTACGAAAAACTGGCGAACCGCAAGAAGGAAAGCGTATTTGAAAAATTCAAGAAAACTTTTAAGTAGGGAAACCTACTTAAAAAAATAAGATGGATTAGCACTCTTAAATATAAAGTGCTAAAGGAGGTGGAGATATGAATCCTGAGATCATGACGGAAAAACTGCAGGAGATCCTGATGGAGGCTCTGACTCTGTGCAAGGAATACGGACATTCGGAATTGTGCAGTGAACATCTGATGGCAGCATTTCTGAGAAATGATGATATTATTGAGCTTTTGAACAGTTTTCATGCCGATGTCGGCAGACTTTCCGGAATCAATGAAACATATCTGAACAGGCTGCCCGGAAGTGATTCCAATTCGGAGCCGGTAGTGAACCGGTATGTAGTAAACGCCTATAATGAGGCGCTCAATAAATCAAGACAGCGCAAAGACAAATACGTATCGATGTTCGACATGTTTATTGCGACGCTGTTCAACAATTCTTCGGTCTGCGAGGAGATGCGCAAATACTGCCGTTTCTCGCGTACCGATCTGGAAGACCGCTACAGTATGGAAAGGGGTGGTACTATGATCAACAACAAGGAAGATGAAAACAATCTCAATCCTTTGAAGAAATACGGACGCAATCTGGTTGATGATGTCCGCAACGGCAAGATCGATCCGGTCATTGGTCGTGACGATGAGATAAGAAGGGTCATCGAGATCCTTTCCCGTAAGACGAAAAATAATCCTGTCCTGATCGGCGAGCCGGGTGTAGGTAAGACGGCGATCGTGGAAGGCCTGGCATGGAGGATCTTCAACAACGATGTTCCGCTGGGCTTGAAAGACAAAGATCTGATCGAATTGGATATGGGTTCACTCATAGCCGGTGCGAAATACAGAGGCGAATTCGAAGAGAGGCTCAAGGCCGTGCTCAAGGAGATCGAGAATGCGGATGGAAGGATCATCCTGTTCATCGATGAGATCCATAACCTGGTCGGTGCCGGAAAGACGGAAGGTGCCATGGATGCGGCGAACCTGCTCAAACCGATGCTGGCAAGAGGAGAACTCAGATGTATCGGTGCAACGACATTCGACGAATACCGTAAATATATCGAAAAAGATTCCGCTCTGGAAAGAAGGTTCCAGAAGGTCTCGGTCGATGAACCGAGCGTTGAGGATACGATATCCATCTTGCGTGGACTGAAGGACCGTTTTGAGGCACACCAC
>CADBND010000152.1 GCA_902795875.1 uncultured Erysipelotrichaceae bacterium | reverse complement strand
CGCGAATGTGATCGAAATAGTCGTATCCACATTGATGCCCATGAGCTGCGCAGCACCCTTGTCTTCCGCACAAGCCCGCATCGCCTTGCCTGTCTTCGTCTTATTAATGAAAGTCGTCAAGCCGACCATGATGACAAAACATGTACAGATCGTGATCAGAGTCAAGTAGGAGATCGTGAGCCTTCCATCAAAGAATTTAAAGGATCCTTCCGTCAACATCGGCGGGAAGATCTTCGTATCGGAACCGAAGGACAGCTGTGCCGCATTCTGTAAGAAGTAGCTGACACCGATCGCCGTGATCAGTACCGACAAGGAACTAGCCTGTCTTAAAGGCTTGTAGGCAAGTCTTTCGATCACAACACCCAGACAGGTACAAAGAATGATCGAAAGAATGATCGCCAGTCCCGAAGGAACACCGAAACGCGTAAATGCGAAAAAAGCCGCATAGCCTCCGGCCATAATGATATCTCCATGCGCAAAGTTCAGCATCTTAGCGATGCCGTAGACCATCGTATAACCTAAGGCGATGATCGCGTAGACGCTGCCTAACGCCAATCCTGATATAAGATATGTTAAAAAAGTCATAATCTCTCCAAACTGTACAGGAAAGGCTGCCAAAGACGTGGCAGCCTTTCCTTATAGGAATCTAATGATTATTCATCAACAGAAACGTATACACCGTTCTCAATGATGACGGCTTTCGGAGCCTTGGAGACTTCGCCGTTTTCTGACCAAGTCATATTCTGACCTGTCAGACCGTTGAACGTCATCGAAGTGAACTGTGCAGCCAGATCGGCATTGAGACCATTCGTCGCATAACCTGCGTGGTAACCGATGTTCTCTAAAGCCTGGTGGATCGCGTAGACACAGTCATAAGCATCTGCAGCGAACTGGTTCGGAGTCTCACCAAATCTGGATTCGTATTCAGAAACGAAGTTCTTCGTTAATTCATCATCCGCATCAGCTGCGAACGGTGTGATCAGATAAAGACCTTCTGCAAGAGACTGATCGAAACCTTCAAGTGTCAGGATACCGTCCATACCGTCAACACCGAAGAAAGTCGGCGCATAGCCCATATCCTTAGCCTGTTTCAGGATCAAAGAAGCCGGCTGGTAATAGATCGGTAAGAAGACCAGATCAGCACCTGCATCCTTGGCAGCAGTTAACTGAGTAGAGAAATCTGTTGCGGAATCATCAGTGAAGGAACCGGTATAAACGACATTCAGTCCTTTTGTTCCAGCTTCCGCATTGAACTTGTCATAGACACCTGCAGAATAGACATCGTCGGACTTGTAGAGGACAGCAATCGCCTTATCTGCGAAACCCTGTGCGATATAATCCGCCGCAGCGACACCCTGGTTCGGATCAGTGAAGCACATCTGGAAGTTGCTGGCAAAGTTCTTTTCATCTGTATAGACTAAAGCTGTTGCCGAACCGGAAGGTGTGATCGCGAAGATACCGTCTTCATCATACAGTGCAGCAACTGCAGCACCGGAACCGGAAGTAACAGTGAACAGAGATACCTGCATACCCCAGTCAAACAGCGTTGAATAAGCTGTAACAGCCTTTTCACCATCAGCTTCATCATCAGCCATGTTGAACTCAAATTTGATCTTGGAATCGGAAGCATTGATCTCATCAACAGCGATCTGCGCTGCATTTCTGACTGCTTCGCCATAGACCTTGGCATCACCGCTCAGAGGACCGGAACAGCCCAGTTTGACAAAGACGACTTCGTCTTCCGTCGGAGCATCGCCACCGCCGTTTCCGCCTTCATTGCTGCCGCCGCCGTTTGAGCAGCCCGCAAGAGACAGTACGCAGAGGATGCTGAGTAATACAACTAATAATTTTTTCATTTCACATACCCCTTTCAGTAAGTAGTTTATAGATACAGCTGAAGCTGTTTCTACCAAAATAAAATGAGCCCGACCAGTAATATCAAGCTCATTCACAAACAGGTTATAGCTCTCAATTACCGATATATCAACACGTCTGCATAATAATAATGCCACCCAGACGGCGTAGTACCAATATATCGATAATGACAACGAGTCTATCGTAAACAAAAGAGATCATATCTTTACAACAATGTCGTTTCATTAAGATCTCCTTTCTTTATGGTACTAGTTTAACATATGAGATGATCATGTCAACATTTTAGTTGTAAAAATTTCATTGATTGTTTTGAATTTTCAGAGATTATTGAAAATTTTTTCAGAGTATTTATGATAGAATGATTCCATGAGTATCCACTTACCGGAAGGCTACAGATCTTCTCTGGATCTCTATGAGACCCAGTCTTCCATCAGCCTGATCAAAAGAGTATTTGAAGAAAAACTGACCGCAGCCCTGAATCTGAAAAGAGTCAGTGCTCCCCTTTTCGTTTTGAAAAGCACCGGCCTCAACGATGATCTTGACGGCAAGGTGGAGCCGGTTCATTTCACCGCTCCTTTCATAGACAAGGAATGTGTCATCGTTCATTCTCTCGCCAAATGGAAGAGGATGGCCTTATACAACTACAACTTCTATGAAGGAAACGGCCTCTACACCGATATGAATGCGATCCGCAAAGACGAAAAGATCGACAACCTGCATTCCATCTATGTCGACCAGTGGGACTGGGAAAAAGTCATAAACAAGGATCAAAGAAACAGCGAATACCTTCACGATACCGTTTCAAAGATCCACGGATGCATCATGGAAACCCTCGACGCCTTAAAAGCCAAGCATCCCTCCATCAAGACTGAGCTACAGAAAAAACTTTACTTCTTCGATTCCGAAGAGGTCCTGCAGATGTATCCGGGTCTTGATGCCAAACAAAGAGAATATGCCTTATTGAAACAATACAAGTCCGTATTCATTCAACGTATCGGTCCTGTCCTCTCCGATGGTTTGCCGCATGACGACAGAGCAGCTGATTACGATGACTGGCGGCTCAATGGCGACCTGCTGTACTACAACGAACTGCTGGATTGTGCATTCGAGATCTCCAGTATGGGAATCCGTGT
>CADBND010000151.1 GCA_902795875.1 uncultured Erysipelotrichaceae bacterium | reverse complement strand
TTCATATGGGGCGACTCGTGCAGGTTCAAGTCCTGTTCGGTGCACCAATTCAAGAAAAAAGCTTCCGAAAGGAAGTTTTTTTATTCCCTTCCATATTATAATTAGGGCAGACTGAAACGGAGGAAGCTTATGAAAAAGATCCTGATATATATCTCTATCCTTATCCTGCTTGCAGGCTGCGGACCTAAAAACGTATCCTGGGAAGATGCGAAAGACGGTCTTGAGACTCTCTACAAAGAAACGATCGAAAAAGCATCATCTTACGATTCCTATTCGGTCAGCCAGTTCAAGGAACTCTTCACATCCGTAAGCGAAAGAGCCCTGTCCTTAAAGGAAGGGATCAAAGAAGATGAACAGGAAGATATCCGCTCTCTCTATGCAGACAACGTCCTGCTCAGATATCTGGCAAGTGAATCCAACAGTCTCGAATCCAGTAAGATCAACACCTTCTCATTGAATGTCGAAGACCTGATCAAAGCCGCATTCGAAAAAGCTGATACATTCAAACAACTTCAAAGTGATGTCTCTTCCCTGTCCGAGGAGATCTCATCCTGGAACGACGACAACTGGGCACTCGTGGAAAAGAAAAAGACGATGAAATGGGCGCAGGTCGAAGACGATTATATCGCCCTGGAAGAAAAGACGATCGATGAATTGCCTGCTCCCGAAGATGTCGACGAACTGCAGCTTGAAGGATATAAGAACACGATCATAGATAATTACGAAGCCATCGAAGCGGGTATCGATGAAAGCAACAAGGCCAATGCTGATGCGATGTATGAAGCGGCGGTCGCATTAAGAGAATACACGAAAGACCTTGAAGGAAGCGCTGCCGAAAAAGTTTATGGCTTGGCCGATCGTGCCATCGCCTACGTGAAAGAGTGCTATGGAGAAAAGATCAGTCCCGCATCGAACTTCCCCACTCTGGCCAGTGAGACGAAAAAATGGACATTGTCTGTCTGGAACGAGCTTGTCAAACTGTTGAATATGTAAAAATGTTAGCCTCTACCTTATAATATGGGTAGAGGCTATTTTCATATAATAAGGAGGTTTTATGGCAACTGAGAAACTGGTTCTTTTGCATTCCAACGATATGCATGGCGATTTTCTTTCCGAACCGAAAAACGGCTACCATGAAGGCGGAGTCTCCTTGCTCTCGGGATTCATCAAACAGGTACGAAACGAAGAAGATAATGTTCTGTTCGCCATCGCGGGAGATATGTTCAGAGGATCGATCATTGACAGTGAATACAAAGGCTTCTCTACGATCGAACTGATGAATTTCCTGGCTCCGGATATCGTAACACTGGGCAATCACGAAGTCGACTACGGACTTGCACATCTGCTTTTCTTAGAAAAATGTGCGAAATTTCCGATCGTCAACGCCAATATGTATGTCAAGACCAATCACACCCGTCTTTTTCAGCCCTATGAGGTCATCGACGTCAACGGACTCAAGATTATGTTCGTAGGCATCATAACCGAAGAAGTTCTGGCATCCACACGAAGCGAAGAGATCATAGGATCCTTCATCGACGTCTGGGACGCAGCCAAACAGGTCGGCGTCATCATCGATAACTACAAGACGACCCGCATCGATCTGACGGTGCTTTTAACACATATCGGTTTTGAAAACGACTGCAAACTGGCTGAACTCCTTGATCCCAACTGGGGAATCGACCTCATCATCGGCGGACATACCCATACTTTCCTAAAAGAACCCTGCATCGTCAACGGAGTGCCGATCGTACAGGTCGGAGTCGGGACCGATCAGATCGGACGCTTCGACATCGAGATCGATACGGACGAACATAAGATGAAGGACTACAAATGGGAATGCATCCCTATCGATTCGCGTCATTGCCGTCCCGATCCGATCCTGGAAGAGGTACTCAAGTCTTACAAAAACCGGACAGACCGCAAATACACCAAGATCATCACTAATTTCAAGCGCACGCTCACCCATCCTTCCCGTTATCAGGAAACAGAATTAGGCAACCTTTGTGCTGATCTGCTGCAGGTGGATTCCTCTTTCGAAGTGATGCTTTACGCATCCGGATCGATCCGTCAAGAGAAGATGGGACCGATCGTCCAGTATCAGGATTTGAAAGAATGTCTGCCCTACAACGCTCCCGTATATATGCTGGAAGTGACAGGCGAACAGTTCAGAAGGATGATGCGTTTCATGCTGCGGGACGAGAACCTGGCTGAAGGTGCTCATGGCGAGTTCTACCAGGTCTCCAAGGGAATGAAGATGGTCTATGACAGAAAAAAACATGATTTCGACGAATTCTCCTTAAATGGTGAAGAGATCAAAGATGACCGTATCCTCAGGATCGCCGTGCAGGATTATCACTTTAAGAATTTCACTGAATTCTTCAACGTTCCCATCGAAGAAGTCCTGGCGAACAAGAAAGCAAGAATGGTCATAACCGATGACTTTTCCATCTTCGAAGAACTCCTCTCCTCCATGAACAACATCGATTCCCACGTGGAAGGAAGGATCACAATAAAGTAAAAAAAACATCCCAAACAACACAAAACGGTATGAATGTTCATACCGTTTTGTTATAAAATCGCACCGGGCCGGACCAAGAATGGGAGCCATTAGCGGATTCGGAAACTAATTGTTATTCAGGATCCGACCCGGCATGATTTTAAGCATTTTCATTCACCGCAAACAGCGTATTCATATCCGTCTGCAGTGCTTTGGCAAGAAGGACCATCTCATCAAGCCCCACAACTTTCCTGTTGCGTAAGATCTTTCTTAGATCATCTATCGCGATCCCGCTTTTCTCGCTCAATTCTTCTTCAGAAACATCGTTTCTCTTCATATATTCTAACAGATTTTCCGTGAAAGGATAGTTTTTCCGGGATATATCTTCCATATGCGTTTTCCCCTCAAAGTTCCGTCTTTGTGAACTATATTTACTATTTTACCACGGATATTGAACTTTCCTTCCGATTTGTCCATGGAGCGTGGCCTAAAACGCCATTCGGTCATCATTTGAGTGATATCATTTCCTTGAAGGAAAACATTATGAAGATCGGTAATCGCATCAGAGAAGCCAGACTTGCGCAGAACCTTACCCAGCAAAAACTCGGTAAACTGGTCGGTGTCTCCAAATCCACGATAAACAATTATGAGAATGATGCCCGCAGCATCAGCTCGTACATGATCATCAAACTGATCAGTGTTTTACATGTGGATGCCAACTTCCTGTTCCAGGACTATTTTGACATAAATGAACAGCTTCCGGACGCTGTTGAACAGAAACTTCTGGAAGATTATCGGGGGCTTGATGCCTATGGCAGAAAGAATGTCTCAGATATTCTGGAAAACGAAAAATCAAGAATTAACGAAGCTCAGAAAGAGAACCATTTCATCTTCCGTGATCTTTATCTCGATCTTGATGACCTCGCTTCTTCGAATAAAACGGAAGCCATCGATTTCATGCTTCCGGACACTCCTTTCTGCAAACAGATATCCGCGATCATCGTTATGAACGACAGCGCTCTTGCGCCTGAGGTAAGCGTTGGAGAACTGCTTTTCTTCAAAAGATCTGATTTCGTTCCCTATGGACAGACCGGCGTCTTCAAAGTCGGAAACAGTGTCCTGATAAGAAAGATGGGAGAGATGCATTTACATCCCCTGAACGAAGTATTTGACCCCATTCCCATAGATAAGGATACGAAATGTCTGGGGAAGATCATCGGCAGATTGAAAGATATACAGAGCGAAAGCAAAGAGGCCTGAGGCCTCTTTGCTTATCTTTTCTCTTTTTCCTGTTTGCGCTTGTCGTTGATGATCTTGACATGTTCGTCGGTGATCAGTGTGACACCGTTTTCTTTTGCCCAGGCCACACAGCCGTTGAGCACTGTCTTCAGGAATGGACGCGGGACCTTTACGAAGTTGGCCAGAGCTTCATCCGTAAACTTGATGTCCGGATCACATCTGTCCGCCGCATAGCGGATCGAAGACAGATCCACCTCTTTCGGTGCCGGGATCGGTTCGGCGATCGGCTTCCTAAAACGCGGAAATTGCGTGTACCAGAAATTCGTCGAATCGCGGTATCCGTAATCAACCGGAACGTTCGGGAAACTGTTCTTGTTTACGCCGTTGACGATCGCATCGTAATACTTTTCTTTCATAAGGATCTTGTCGATATACAGGATCAGATGTGCACCATATTTGGAAGTGATCCCGTTGAAATCGTTATAGGGACCCGGATGTCCGTCATCGATGTCTTCCGCCTTGAACTTGTCGGCATTCTCCAGATGTGATGCCCAGGTACATTCAAAGACCTGGAACGCATCAGCGATGACCTGCGGCCTGTCCTTGTCGGAAGGATCGGCCTGACCGTCTTCCATCTTGAAAAGAAGCGGTTCCTTCATCTTCTCTTCGCTCGGTCCGGGGAAGCCCAAACGTACCGCTTCCTTAAAAAACTTCTTGTCGTCGGGAATGAAGTTGATCGCACATTTGTGTGTCCGCAGGATATTCAGGCAGGTGTTGGAAGTATTACGACATTCCAGTACCATCGCATAACGGTCCTTACCGGCAATATAGTACGGGAAACAGAGCGAATAGGATCCGATATTGAGACTGCCATCGGGATTTACCGTGCTGATACATACGGTCGGCATCGGAAAAAAGGATGACGTCTGATAGAAATTGTCAACGATCCTCAGATCTTTGAATGAACTCATTTTGAAACATCTCCTTAGTCTACTCATTTATTTTACTAAAATTATTTTTATTTCCACAAAAAATATCCTATAATAGAGTTACGCGCACCAGTGGCGGAATAGGTAGACGCGCACGTTTGAGGGGCGTGTGGGAAATCCCATGCGAGTTCAAGTCTCACCTGGTGCACCAT
>CADBND010000150.1 GCA_902795875.1 uncultured Erysipelotrichaceae bacterium | reverse complement strand
GGATGTAGCTCAGCTTGGTGGAGCGCTTGCTTCGGGTGTAAGAGGTCAAGGGTTCGAATCCCTTCATCCTGACCATATTCTTTTTTTGTTTTATAATGTTTACAGGTATATTGGAAGGTGAAGATGAAAAAGACAGGACTTGTTCTGGAAGGCGGCGGTCTGCGCGGGGTATTTACCGGGGGAGCGATCGACTGCTTCATTGATTTGAAGATCGATTTTGATTATGTGATCGGCGTCAGCGCCGGTTCGTGTAATACATTCGCTTATGTTGCGAGACAGAGAGATTACGCGAGGAACTGTATGATTCAGAAGGATCGTTTCAATTCCTTCTGGGGTGTTCCGCAGATGATGGAGTCTCATAAGCTTGTTGATCTCGACAAGATCTTCTACGATTATACGGAACAGTACAACTTTGATTTTGATGCTTTTATTAAGAATCCGATCGAGTGGGAGATGGTGGTCTCCAATATCAATACCGGGAAGGCCGAGTATATGCATACCGATGATATCGAAAGATCGCGGATCATAGGCAAGGCATCCTGTTCGATGCCGGGTCTGACTGCACCGGTCGAGATCGACGGGCAGCTTTATCTGGATGGCGGTATCTGCGATTCGATCCCGGTACAGAGGGCTTTGGATCAGGGATGCGATCGATTGGTCGTCATCCTGACCAGAAAGAAGGGAAGCTATTCGCGTACTTCTGAGGCAGCAATGATGCTTTATCGCAGGATCTACAATAATTATCCGCTTTTCTTAAAAGCGCTGGAGGATCGTACACAGCTCTATAAGGATCAGGTCGCTTTGGCAGAAAAGCTGGAAGAGGAAGGAAGGGCGATCATCATCCGTCCGACTTTCAAGGAAGTGGGTCGCTTGGAGTCCAACGAGGATGAACTGACGACCAGTTATTTCCATGGTTATACAAAGGCGAAGGAAGTTAAAGACAGAATATTTGAATTCGTAAACAGATAGAAAGATGAAGGAAAGAAGAAGAGAGACAGACAGTTTATTGATATTCATCAAAGCAGCTTTTTTCATGCTGACACTGATCCTGATACTGGCTGTACTCACTTCGATGAGGACTGGGATATCGATCTTCGATGTCAGGATCATGAACTATCTGCGGACGATCTTTCTGATCAGTCTGGGCATACTCGGCGGTATGGCACTGATCTTGTTTGTTGGAGCGTTGTTTATGCAAAGAAATACTTCATTTTCAAGAAGAAGCACATTGATCAAGGACGGTACACTTCGTTACGAGACAGTCGATGAAAAAGGAAGGCGAAAGAAGAAGAATGTCGATCTGAAGAACATCGACCGTTTCCTTTGCGATTATTCGGAACTCTATATGGTGAAGGATACCCGTCTGTACAAGGAAGACAAGAAGGCGAGGCCGAATGTCAATACGCTGTTCGTGGTCCTGCCGGATGGAAGGAAGATGTCTTTGAAGAAACTGGATGAAGAAGATCCTGAGCTCTATGATCAGATCGGGGCGTTTCTGGATCGGATCGAGGATAAAGACAGCATCGATCTTTCTTTCCGGATGCGCAAATATGCGGCAGAGGAAGATCTGATCCTGCAGGGAAGAGAGATCTCTGCGAAACTGAAGGATCTCAAACGGAAGGTCAGGGATAAGGAAGTTCTGGAAAAGATCGATGTGATGCGGAATAAACTTGAAGAAAGAGAAGGCCGGATCATCGATCAGGCGGATAAGATTCGCAAACTTTATGATCACTATCTGCCGATGCTGGTAGAGATAACGGAAGAATATGTAAGGATGGAAGGCCATGATAAGAAGATCGTGGATATCGAGCCTTCCAAAAAAAGGCTTCTGGATACGTTCACGCTCATAGAGAATGCGCTGGATTCCTTCGGTCAAAAAGAAGAGATCGAATACTTCGATGAACTTGAAGCGCAAAGAACGGATGTAAAAAGCGTACTTGCCAAGGGAAGAGAGGAATAATATTCACTCTTCCTTTTCTTTGGGAAAGGTATATAATGTAACTCGTATTTGGAGGAATTATCGTATGATCAACAAACAGACAAAGATCATCTGCACGCTGGGTCCTTCTTCGGATAACTACGATACGATCCTGAAGATGGCCAATGCGGGTATGAATATAGTAAGACTGAATTTCTCGCACGGAACGCATGAGGAACATCTCGCCAGGATCAATACGGTCCGCAAGGTCGAGAAGGAAAACGGTGTCAATCTGGGCATCATGCTGGACACGAAGGGTCCGGAGATCCGCTTGGGAACTTTCAAGAATGGTGTCGAGGATTACAAGAAGGGTGAGGAAGTCATCATTCAAAGAGAAGATATCGAAGGAACGCATGATCGTTTCACGATCCAGTGCAAGGAGATCTTCGATGATGTCAAAGAGGGTGATTACATCCTGGTCAATGACGGAAAGCAGAAGCTGACTGTTTTAGAGAATGACGGCAACGAGATGAAAGTTCGTGTCGAGGTCAACGGTCCGCTGGCTTCCAAGAAGGGATGCAATGTACCGGGTGTCAAGCTTTCGATGCCTTTCGTTTCCATGAAGGATGACGAGGATATCCGTTTCGGCTGCGACAACGATGTCGATTTCATCGCTGCTTCCTTCGTCAGAAGGGCGGAAGATGTAATGAAGATCCGCAAGATCATCACGGAAATGGGCAAACCGAAGATCCAGATCATCGCCAAGATCGAGAATCAGGAAGGTTTCGACAATCTTGAGGAGATCCTTGATGCGGCGGATGGCGTCATGGTCGCCAGAGGCGATCTGGGCGTTGAGATCGAGACGGCGTTTGTTCCGATCTATCAGAAGAAGATCATTGAAGTGGCCAATCAGAAGGGTAAGGCGGTCATTACCGCTACGCATATGCTGGATTCGATGACCAATAACCCGCGTTGTACCAGAGCGGAAGCTTCCGATGTTTGCAATGCGGTACTGGACGGTTCGGATGCGGTCATGCTTTCAGCAGAGACAGCAGCCGGTGATTATCCGGTGGAAGCGGTCGAGACGATGGCGAAGATCGCCCAGGCTACGGAAAAGATCATTCCCTACAGAGAGAATCTGGATCACGCCAAGATGACCAACAACAAGACGATACAGGATGCGATCGGTATTGCCATATCGGATGCGACTCTGACTTTGGATATTGCAGCGATCGTCGTATTTACGCAAGGTGGAACGACTGCGCGCAGGATCTCAAAGTACCGTCCGAAAGTACCAATCTTCGCTGTCACTTTCACGAAGTCCACGCAGGGCAAACTGGAAGTCTACTGGGGCGTCAAGCCGATCTTCTCTTATGTGCAGAACAATCTGGCAAACGATGACGAACTCGCATCGAGCGTCGTCAAGTCCTATGGGATCAAACCGGGTGCACAGATCATCCTGTCTGCCGGTTATCCAACAGGAGAAGGTTCCGCCAACTTTATGAAGATCATCACAGTCAAATAAGTCATAAAAAAAGAACTGCAAGTCGACATTTCCAGGGACTGTCAGTTCTTTTTTGTTTGTTTATAGATCAGTCATCCATATCTTCGTAGGCTGCCAGGCCTTTCTTGGCTTCCACTTTCTGGTCACCGTGTCTGACTTGCGTCATCGTGATGAAAGAAAACAGAACAAACAAGGATGCATAAATGAATAAGACTTTGTAGGAGATCAGACGCATCAGTGTGCCGGCCAGGATCGGTGTGACGATCTGGGCAGCCATGGAGGCCGTGTAATAATAACCGGTGAATTTTCCGATATCGGATCCTTTACACATCTCGACGACCATCGGAAGGGAATTGACGTTGATCGCTGCCCAGGCAAGTCCGACCAGGGCAAAGCAGACAAACATGATCGCATTGATCTTGTCGAAGATGCTGGTGAGGACAAATCCGGCC
Organism: uncultured Erysipelotrichaceae bacterium; assembly: GCA_902795875.1. Lineage (GTDB taxonomy): Bacteria > Bacillota_I > Bacilli_A > Erysipelotrichales > Erysipelotrichaceae > Colivicinus. The sequence goes on along the minus strand of CADBND010000150.1, from coordinate 11,123 downwards.
AGGAACATTGCCGAGAGTAGGATGATACCACCCATGATGGTCTTTTTACGGCCGATCTTTGAGGCAATGTTGCCGATCGGAATATAGGACACGATGGCTCCGGCTGTTGCGATAAGCAGACAGGTACTGGCTCCGCCAAGTCCTTGTCCCATTACGACGGAGACATAGGTCGTAAACCAGGTGGTCACAGCGTTGTAGCCGATAAACCAGAGGGCAATCGATGCCAGAAGGAATCCCAGTGACCTTTTGACGTCGGCAGGAAGTTTTTCATTTCCGGAACCGTCGTCTTCCGCAAGGTTCCATTCCGGGTGTTCTTCTTCGAGCTTTCTGTTTTCCGCGACGAGCTTGGGTTCCTTGATGAAGTGATAGAGAAGTGCGACCGCAACGACCATGATGGCTGCGACGACGATGAACAGGATGCGGTAGTTGACATGGACGACACCTGCCGTTTTGGAGTTGGGGTAAAGCACAGCTGCAACGCCTAGATAGATGATACCGCCGACGGCTCCCATCAGGTTGATGATGGCGTTGGCTTTGGAACGCAAGGGTTTGGGTGTAACGTCCGGCATTAATGCGACAGCCGGTGAACGGTAGATGCCCATCGCGATCAAAAGCAGTCCCAGTATCAGGACGAAGCAGGTGATCTTGAATGTTGATGGTTTCTGATAATAGGAATTGTCTAAGATCGGCAATATGTTCATAAGCAGTACGGCCAGTCCGGTCCCAAACAGGATGAAGGGCATGCGCTTGCCGATCTTGGTATCGGTCTTATCGGAGAGCGATCCGAAGAAAGGAAGCAGGAACAGAGCCAGGATATTGTCGGCGGCCATGATGGCACCGGAATAGGTCTCATTGAGTCCGAAGGTGTTGGTCAGGATCAATGGAATGACATTGTCATACATCTGCCAGAAGGCACAGATCGATAAGAATGCCAGTCCGACGATAAAAGTGCGTTTCAGATTCAGTTTCATAATAATCCCCTTATTTGATTTCATTTTAATATAAATTCGGATGCCCTTAAAAGCAAAGCTGTCCGGCTTTGATTATATTTGGTAAAATAGAAGTATAAAGGAGCAAAAAAGATAATATGAAAATTGGCGTTTATTATGTTGTTTCGTCGACCGCTGCAGCGGCGATCGCCAACGACAACAATTTTCCTTGGCTGAAGAAATTATCCGAAATGACCGGATATGAATTTGAAGTCACCGATACCGATCACATCAATGATTACGACATGGTCGTTGATTTTATCGGTGGTGGCGGAACGGAAGGTATCTTCTTAAAGGATATGGATAAGCTTCCGCAGCCTTACTTCCTGCTTACGACCGGCGCAAACAATTCACTGGCAGCTTCGATGGAGATCCTCTCCTATCTGCGTCAAAAGGATCTTCCGGGTGAGATCATTCACGGTAGTGATGACTTTGTGGCGGATCGTATCCGGCAACTGGCACAGGTCTTCAAGGCAAAGAAGAGACTGAATGGCTTCAAACTTGCCAGAGTAGGCAAGCCTTCCGACTGGCTGATCTCTTCCGATGTCGATGCGGAAGAGTCGAAGCAGTACAACAATATCGAGATCATCGATGTCACGATGGAGGAATTCTTCTCGGAGATCGCAAAGAAAGAATATAAGAATAATTCCTATACCGAACTGATCAAATCGAAGGGCTATGATGAGAAGGAGGTCGAGGAGGCTCTTTACATCTATGGTGCTTTGAGAAGGATCGTCGATAAGTATGAACTCGACGGAGTCACGGTAAGGTGTTTCGATCTGTTGGACACCGTACATTCGACGGGCTGTTCCGCATTGGCGATCCTGAATGCGGAAGGCATTTATGCTTCCTGTGAGGGCGATGTTCCGGCTTTGATCTCTATGGCAGTACTGGGAGAACTCAGTGGCAAGCCTGTATTCATGGCTAATCCGAGCCGTATCGATACGGACAACAACCAGATCATCTTCGCACATTGTACTTTACCGATAAACATGCCTAAGGATTTTGAGATCATGACGCATTTCGAGTCTCAGCTCGGTGTCGCTTTCCGTGGAAAGCTGCAAGAGGGTCCGGTTACGGTCTTCAAGTGTGACGGCTTGATGGATGAATATTTTGTCAGCGGTGCAACGCTTCTGAAGAACCTTACGGAATACAATCTCTGCCGTACACAGATCCAGCTGAAGATGGATAAGAGTGTCACCTATTTCCTGACGGAGTCCATTGGTAACCATCATCTGATCGTCGAAGGTGATTATGTGAAGCTCGTGGATGAGTTCTTCAAGTGGATCTAGGATCATGAGCAACGAGGAACTGATCAGACTGGCTCTGGAAGCCAGGGAAATGGCTTATGCGCCATATTCACACTGGAAGGTCGGCGCGGCACTTCTTACGAAAACCGGGAAGGTCTACAAAGGCTGTAACATCGAAAACAGCGGATTCTCAGCTACGATATGTGCGGAAAGGACGGCGATATTCAAGGCGGTCTCGGAAGGTGAATACGATTTTGAGAAGATCGCCATCATTTCCGGAGACGAAGTGAGGGGACCGGAAGGATACTGCACGCCTTGCGGTGTCTGCCGCCAGGTCATGACGGAGTTCTGCAAGCCGGATGAATTCGTCATCGTCTGTGCAAGATCAGTCGATGATTATCAGGAATTTACCCTCAGGCAGATGATCCCGGAATGCAACTACATCGTCGATGATGACGGTTACGGATTCAAAGGATAGAAGAAAGGCTTCGCAGATGCGAAGCCTATTTAATTTTTCAATTGTTTCAGAAGGAGATCGTGGACCTTATCTTTGTCCAGGTGATAGATGATCTCGACATTTCCGTTGTTTGGAAACATGCCTCTTCGATCTACCACCATCTGTCCGTCGGACATGCCGCCGGAGATGTCGACTTCGACGATCTCTTTTCTTTTTTCCGTTATGACCGTTTCATCCAGCAAAGGAGAGACCGCAGCATAATCGAAGATGCAGCAGGAATTGGGATCGCCGTCAAACAGGATGTGACATCTGGCGATATAATCACGCAATTCTCTGCTTAAGAATGCGGATATGGGCGAGGACACTTTTTCGATCTCGTCGATATCCTCGAGCGTGTAAGTGGCGGCTTCCTGACAAGGTTCGATCGGACAGACCAGACAGTGTATGCCTGAAGTAAGGACGATCTGTGCCGCTTCGGCATCCTCATAGAAGTTCGCTTCGGCAACAGGCGTGCGGTTTCCGATCGTAAGGCCTCCGCCCATGATGTAGAGTGTACCGATATTGTTTACGATCGAGGGATCCAGACGCAAAGCCATGGCGATATTGGTGAGCGGTCCGACCGCACAGATATCGATCTTCTCTTGTGCATTTCGAAGCGTTTCAACCAGATAGCTGCAGGCGTGTCTGCTTTCCGCCTTGTCTGGAGTTTGCGGAAGATCGAAGTCTTTTTCGTGGATCAGGATCTCTTTTCCGTCGATCTTTTTCTCTGCTGTCTGCAAGGAAGTGTTGAGACTTCTTCCTTTGAGAAGGTATTTTACCATCGGAGCCGGGCAGCCTTTGTATACCGGTATCTGCTTTCTGCAGAATCTTGATACTTTTAAGGCGTTGTTTACGACATCATCGACCGGAAGGTTGCCGTGTACACAGGTGATGGCGATGACGTCGATCTTTTCATCGAGGATCAGGGCTGTCAAAGCGACTGCATCGTCACAGCCGATATCGCAGTCGAAGATCACTTTTTTCTTATCCATTGTTGTATTCACCTCGGTTTCAGTATAGCAGTTAAAAAAAGCCTTGTGCAGGCTTATCGGATCAGTTTTGTGAGATGCTTGTAGAACAACATGCCTAAGGCCAGTACCGCAAATTCGCCGGTCCCGACCTGCAACATATAGAGGCCAATCAGGTCTTTGGTGTTCAATATGAATCCGAGTTCGATGCCGATGATGATGGCATTGGCCAGGACGATCATCATCGCGGACAGGATCGGATAGCCTTTGAAGCGGATATGACGCAGTTGATAGGCGAGGATACAGCCAACGGCAGTAGCCAGTGTTCCGAAGACGATGTCGATCACTCCGAGTCCGCCGAAGAAGGTATTGGAGAGAAAGCATCCTAAGATCGCTCCCCAGAGTGCCCATTTGTGGTCGATACATAAAAGGCAGAGGATCTCGGAAAGGCGGAATTGCAGCGGCCCGAAACTGATCGGTTGTAAAAGGATACACAGAACCGTATAGATGGCGGCCATCATGGCTGTTTTTAATAATTCTGTTTCTTTTTCTTTCATAAACAGGTTTTCCTTGGCTCAAATGCCGATTGATATTGTAACACAGTTGAGGATCGTAAAGCCTTAAGTTCCAAGTAATGTATAATAAAGGGTGATGTTGAGGAGAAATCTTTTATGAAAACACTGATCGCTTATTTTTCACATGTGGGAGAAAATCTTCAGGATAACGAGATCGTCGAACTGAAGAAAGGAAACACGGAAGTGGTCGCGGAAAAGCTGGCACAGTATACCGGTGGCGACTTATACAAGATCGAAGAGGATGAACCCTATCCTTTCAAATACGATGACTGTCTCAGACGTGCCAGAAGAGAAGACGAAAACAATGAACATCCCGCTTTAAAAGGGGGTGCGCGTCTCAATATGGATGAATACGATACGATCTATATCGGATTCCCGATCTGGTACAGGACTTATCCCAGAGTCGTGGCTTCCTTTTTGGATCAGTACGATTTTTCGGGCAAGCAGATCCGTCCTTTCTGCACGAATGATGAAGGAACTTTCGGTATTTCCCTTCTGGAGATGCAGGGAGCATTGAAGGGTGCGCAGATTGGAAACGGTCTGGCAATAAGAGGCGTGAACGTATACGAGGCTGACGATAAGATCAAAGCTTTCGCGGAGTAATGGCATGAAAAGAAAAGATGCAGTATTGTTGAAGGATCCCGATCCGTTTCATTCTATTGTTCCTTACGTGATGCCCAAGCGCACGGAGGCTGAGGTCTCCACGACAACGACGTTTGATATCACAGAACTGCTGAAGTTCATCAAGAAGCACAATGAAGAGACAGGAAGCAACTACAAGCTCTTCCATTGTATCTGCACGGCGGTGGCCAGGACGATCTACCATCGCAATAAGCTGAACATCTTCATTGCCGGCAGGAAATTCTGGCAAAGAAACGATATCACCCTGTCTTTTGTGGCGAAGCAGCGCTTTGCGGATGAGGCGGAAGAGACACTGATGACACTGAAGGTGACACCGGATATGGACCTGGATCAGGTCTCCAAGATCATCCTCGGTGACGTGAAGAAGGCCAGGAGCGCCGGTTCCAATTCTTTGGATAAGACAATGGAGTTTGTCGGTAAGCTGCCGCGTTTCGTTCTTGAGATCTTCTTCTGGATCCTTTCGAGGATGGAGTATCATGGGATCTATCCGCAGGATCTGCAGAAGGGTGATCCCAATTATACGACTTGTCTTCTTTCCAATCTGGGTTCCATCGGTGCGGATAACTGTTATCATCATCTCAGCAATTTCGGTACCAATTCGATGATGGCTACGATCGGTACGATCTACAAGAAAGACGGAAGAGATTATGTCGATATGACGATCACGCTGGACGAAAGGATCGCTGACGGTTTCTATTTTGCGAAATCGCTGAAACTGATGAAGCATATCCTTGAAGATCCTGCTGTTCTGATGGAAAAGATCGCCGATCCGGTGGATGAAAGCATCGCCAAATAACTTCTCGTGAGAGAAGTTTTCTTTTATAATAGAAGAGGTCAACTGTTTAAGGAGTAAACATAATATGACAAATGCTGAAAAAGAAAAAAGGGAGCTGGAAAGGCTTGAAAAGGATGAGGCTTTTCATAGCCATAAGCACTATTTTCTGATCCTGATCATCGTTTTAAGTATCGTCTACATCGTAGATGAACTGGCTTCAAGCGTCAGAGGTATCGTCGAAGTACAGACGGTCCGTGATCTGTTCAATGTCGTCTATCCGTCCAGTGAATTCGATAACGCGACGGCGACGCTTGGTTTTGCGACGATGCTCGGCTATGCGAGCTATCTGATCTCGCCGTTCTACAAGTCCCTGGCTGACAGATTGGGAAGAAAGCCCTTCTTAGTCATCAATACGCTCGGCATGGGTGTAGGTATGCTGGTATGCATCATTTCGAAGTCTGTTACCCTCTACATCATCGGTACCGTCATTCTGACGTTCTTCACGCCGAACGATGTACAGGTCATCTATATCATGGAATGTGCTCCAAAAGAGCATAGGGCAAAACTCTGTTCCATCACCAAGGGGCTGGCACTTATCTCAGTGTCTCTGTTAGGTCTGTTCGTGAAGCTGTTCGTCAATGATGCGGTGCCTTCCACCTGGAGGAATGTCTTCATCATTCCGATCATTCTGGCTTTCCTGATCGGTTTTGCGGCGATCTATTTTGTCAGAGAGACGCCGGTCTATACACAGAAGAGATTGCAGTATCTCAGGGCGAGCGAAGAAGAAAAGATCGCGGCGATCGCTGAAGAGAGACACGAAGAGGAAGAGCAGCGGAAAAAGAATGTTTCCGTCTGGGATGCGATCCGTTTCATTCTGGGCAACAGGCAGACAAGAGCGATCGCTCTGGTAGCCTTGCTGATGATGTTTTCGACGGGTTATACCGGCAAGTATCAGCCGATGCTGGAAGCAGGCAGATACAACGGTGTCATGGACAGCAATGCAGTCAATATCATTCTGATGTTCTATCCGGTCATCAACGGCATCTTCACGATCATCGGCGGTTTCATCACGGATGCTCTGGGCAGAAAGAAGTCTGCTTTGATCCTGGGTCTTTGGGCAGCAGTCGGTCTCGGCGTATTCGCCTATGGCTGTCTGGCTCCGCTCAATCCTTATATCGTCGGTCTGGCTTATGGTATCTCCATTGCGGGTCTGTGGTCGATTTCCGACATGATATTCTTCGTCATCACATCCGAATCCACACCGACCGAGATGCGTGCTTCCGTCGTCGGTACGATGCAGCTGATCGGAATGTTCGGTGTCGGTTTCAATATGATCTATAACAATGTCGTCACGATGCTGGCGGGTTCGACGAACCTTCCGGTCGTATTGACGATCGCTTATCTGCCTTTGATGGCTATTGCGCTTGTCATCATGATGCTGCGTGTCAAAGAGACCAAGGGCGTCGATCTTGACAATATTCAGGTGGATAAATGATAAAGATCATTCTTATCGTTCTGGTCCTTCTTGTCATCCTTTCCCTCGTGGGAGGATACTATGTCTTTAACTCGGTCTTTCTTTACAATGACCAGAAAAAGGGGGACAAGGAAAGTGCGATCGATCCTTCTTCGATCGATTCGGAAAGTGATCTGATGCGGCCTACCGCCGGCAGGTATTATGCCTTCAGGGCGGCATATATCGATGAATTTGAAAAGCTCGATCTGAAGGAACTGACGATCCGCTCTTTCGATAATCTGACTTTATATGCCTATCTTCTTGAGGGAGATCCCAAGGAGGTCGTGATCTGTGTCCATGGCTATAAGTCTTCGATGCAGGAGGATTTTGCGGACAGACTGGAGATCTACCGCAAGAGAGGTTCTACCGTCCTTCTGCTCAATGACAGGGCTCATGGAAAATCGGAAGGAACTTATCTGGGCTTTTCCGAACATGACAAGAGAGATGTCGCAAAATGGGTCGATCTGGTCAATGAGATGTATGATGAGCCCCGCATTTATCTGCACGGAGTTTCGATGGGCGGTGCTACGGTCATTCATTGTGCCGATATGGGACTGAAGAACGTGTGCGGTATCATCGATGACTGCGGTTTCGATTCGATCGTTTCCATCAGCAAGTATCTGATCAAGGATGTCTACCATCTTCCTTATTTCCCGTTTGGTGATCTGGCCTGGTTCTGGTCGGTGATCATAACGGGCATCAGTTTCAATACTTCGATCGGGGAAGACTGTGTTGCCAGATCGGATCTGCCGATCCTGTTTATCCATGGCAAGGAGGATCACTTCGTTCCCTGTTTCATGTCTGAGAAGATGTATAAGGCGGCAAAGGGTCCCAAGGAACTGCTTCTGGTCGATGGATGCGGACATGCGGCAGCTTATATGATGGCGAAAGAGGAGTATACCGCTGCTGTCAACAGAATGCTGGATGGTGAGATAAAATGAGATATCTGGGTGTCGACTATTATCCCGAACAGTGGGGAATGGAAAGAGTTGATCAGGATCTCGATGATATCGTCGAACTTGGCGCCAATCTGATCCGGATCGCTGATTTTGCCTGGGACCGTTTTGAACCGGTCGAAGGCGTCTATGACTTTTCCTTTTTCGATGAGGTGATCCAGAAGGCGAAAGCTCACGGTCTGAAAGTGATGATGTGCGTTCCGACTGCTACGATGCCTTCCTGGCTCTATCAGAGATATCCGGAGGTCATGAATGAGGATGAACGAGGCTACAGACAGCCTTTCGGTGCCCGCAGAGGATATTGCGTCAACAGTGATGTCTATATCGAAAAGGGGATCCGGCTTGCGAAGAAGCTCGCCGAACACTACAAGGATGAAGATGCGATCGTGGCCTGGCAGGTCGATAACGAGATCGGACATGAAGGCTCCGATATGTGCTATTGTGACAGCTGTCATAAGAAATTCATCTCTTTCCTGAAAAAGAGATATCCGGATATCCGGGAGCTGAATGAAAGATGGGGCACTTCCTTCTGGACACAGACCTATTCTTCTTTTGATCAGATCCCGCTTCCAAGGCCTTCTTTTGTGCCACACAATCCTTCTCTTCGTCTGGAATGGGAACGTTTCAAAAGCGAGTCGATCGTGAATTATATCGATGGGCTGGCCAAGGCGATCAAGTCCTGTGATGACAGGCATCCGGTCACGCATGATATATCGGGCGGTACGATAAAGAAACATTTCGATCCGTTCATGCTGGCTGAGAAGGTCGATTTCATTTCCTACAACAACTATCCTGTATGGGGTGGACAGAAGGCTCCGCTTTCTGATTCCGATCTGGCTTTCTCTCTGGACTTTGTCAGAGGCTTGAAAAGAGGGACGTTCTGGGTCACGGAGTCGATCATGGGCCAGCAGGGACATAATGATATCGGTTATGCACCGAAGCCAGGCGAAGCAGAAAAGTGGGCATTGGATTCTCTGGACAGAGGTGTAGAGAGCCTGATCTTCTTCCGTTTCCGCGGTTTTACGAAAGGTGCGGAACAGTTCTGTTTCGGTATCCTGGATGCGGACAACGAAAAACGGCGCAAATATTACGAGACGAAAGACTTCTTCGCGAAAGCAAAAGAAAAAGAAGTCGTCTGTCCGCAAGCGAAGGTGTGCATTGTATACGATTACGATTCACGTTCTTCGATGTCCATACAGAGACAGTCGGACCGCTTCGATTATGAGAAGGAATGTCAGAAGCTGTATGCACAGCTTTATAAAAGAGGTGTGAACTGCGACGTTGTACATTCTTCTTATGACTTCTCCGATTATGATCTTGCGATCCTTCCGTATATGATCATCATGTCTGATGATTTCAAGAAGAGGCTTAAGGATTACGTGGCAAGCGGTGGAAAAGTGCTGCTGACGCCAAGGACTGCCTGGAAGGATACTGACAACAATCTGGTCTTCGGCAAGCGTCTGCCGGTGGATCTGGAGGATCTGACGGGTTGTGTGATCGAGGAGCACGAATCTCTTCTGGATGACCAGTACAGTCCCTGTGTCTATAAAGATCTCGAAGGCGAGGGTTATGTCTTTGAGGAACTGCTCAGTTTAAGAGGAGGCGAAGAACTGATCTCCTGGAAGGACAATCCCTTCGGTGAGTATGCGGCTGCCGTCAAAAATCTTTACGGCAAGGGCGTATCTTACTATCTGGGTTCATCCTTTGATGAGAAGATATTGTCGAAACTTTTCGATGAGATACTGGAATAATGAAACAAGCTCTCTTATAGAAAGAGAGCTTGTTTTTTTATATGGCGAGAGTGTTTCACATTTTTCCTGCGTAGCGGTAGAAAAGATCGTTGTCCGGCAGTTCTTTCATGTCCGAGATATCGATGTTTTTACTTCGGGCGATGTTGCGTACCAGTTTCATGGCTTTCACAGTCTGATGCAGGTCGGCGGTGATGACGTCTTGATAGGGCGTATCGATACAGATGATATTCGTAAAATGAGATTTCAGGTTCTTCAGCAGCATCTCATCAAGTTCGCTGTCTGTCTTGAGAAAGATGAGATCGGAGTCACTGATCCGGGAGAGATTGATCCGTCCATGACAGAAATTGTATTTGTCGTGAATGATACAGGTGCCAAGCGTTCCTTCAATGATGGAGGATTCCAGGATCATCGCTGCCGTGGATGTTTCATATCCTGACATGACTTCGTAGGCTGAGGAAGAAGAACTTTCGTTTATCTCTGATGAAAGGATCTTTTCCAGTAAGACCGGGTCAAATCGATAGTAGAGAAAAAGAAGGCAGATCGGTACAAGCGTTGCGGATATCGAGACATAGGATTCTTCCTTAGGCATCTTGTACAGGATGTTTCCAAAGCCTTCCCTTGCGTTTCCGGTAAAAAGATATTTTTCAAGCGATGTTTCTGAAAGAACGTCCACACCGATATTTCTTCCCGAGTAGGATACGGCGATCACGCTTTTGTAGGGAGTAAGATCCATGTAGTTCAGATCGCGGGGATAGATGAAGTTTGCCAGGATATGTCTTTTTTCCCGCAATACTTTGGCGAGAAAGGATGCGACGACGCTCGATCCGCCGACACCACAGACCAGGACCGGTCCCTGGATCGCATCCAGCTTTTTAAAGAGTTCATTCAGATCGCTGTTTTCAATTGCATAGGCGACTTTATCTGTGAGTGTCGCAAAACAGTCTTCCATATGGTCATAGTTCATAGCCATTCTCCTTTGCGAATGCTTCAAGTGTTTCAAATGAGGCGACACCTCCTGTCCCACCGGGTATTGTACAGGCATAGGCACCGTTTACGCTTGCGTAGGACAGAGCTTTGTGATAGCTCATTCCTTCCATGAGACAGGCGAGGAAGCAGCCCGCAAAGGCATCTCCTGCGCCGGTCGGATCGAGGGGGTTTTCGAGGTGCAGGGCTTCCTTGTATAGCGTTTCGTCTTTCCGGTAGAGGGT
>CADBND010000149.1 GCA_902795875.1 uncultured Erysipelotrichaceae bacterium | reverse complement strand
CTTCTTAAATTCGCTTAGGATCTCAAAACCGACTCTCTGCGTGACAGAATCAGGATCATACATCTCGGGATGCTTTTCTTCAAGATCCTGTAATTCACGAAACAGCTGATCGTATTCACTGTCAGGAACAGTAGGACGGTCAAGCGTGTAATATTCATAACTGTAGCGTTTTAAAAGTGTCCTTAATTCTTTGATGCGTTCGATTTCATTCATAAATCAATTATATTACATTAATTCGGCACAAAAATGGGCTATTTTGGGAAACTATGGGATATAATTATTATTTAGTGATAAATTCACTTATACGATTTAAGGGAGATAGAAAATGACTGCACAAAAAACAGAAAAGTATATTCCGATCACTGAAAGGATCCCTTGGGCAAAGACGTGCGAAAACAGCGATATTCCTTTGACATTGAACTACTTCGACGGTTCCATGTTTGAAGCCGTTGAGAATGTTGCCAAGAAATATCCCAACGCCGTCGCCTTTGATTTTATGGGACGTTCCACGACTTACCGTCACATGATCGAACAGATCGAAAAGTGTGCGAAAGCCCTTCGTACGATCGGTATAAGAGAAAATGACTGCGTCACGATCGCCATGCCGAACTGTCCGCAGGCTATCTATATGTTCTACGCGGTGAACCTCGTCGGTGCCATCGCCAATATGGTCCATCCTCTTTCCGCCGAGAAAGAGATCGAGCATTATCTCAATGTTTCCAATTCAGTCACGGCGGTCACGCTGGATCAGTTCTATCACAAGTTCGAAAGGATCAGAGAGAACACCAACGTCGTAAATATCATCATCGCCTCGATCCGTGATGAACTCAGCAGACCGATCCGTGCCGGCTACATGCTTACCGAAGGCAGGAAGATCGAAAAGATCCCCAAGGACGCTCCGGTCATCCGTTGGGATCAGTTCATGAAGATCTCCAACAGCTGTTTCTACAATTACCGCAAGCAGAGAAAAGGAAGCGATCCGGCTGTCATGCTTTACTCAGGCGGAACGACCGGTACGACCAAAGGCATTGTGCTTTCCAATTCCAACTTCAACAACCTCGGTCAACAGATCGTTGCGACCAATCCGATGTACAGGCCTGGCGACAAGATGCTGGCAGCAATGCCTTTGTTCCACGGTTTCGGTTTAGGTGTCTGCATCCACTCGATGCTCTCACAGGCTGGCAGAGTCATCCTTCTTCCGCGTTTCACGCCGAAGTCCTATGCGAAGGCCATCCTCAAAAACAAATGTAACTTCATTGCCGGTGTACCGACATTATTTGAAGCTCTGCTTCGTATCCCGCAGATGGAAGGAAAAGATCTTTCCTATCTGAAGGGCTGCTTCTCCGGCGGCGATTCGCTTTCAATCGAGCTGAAGAAGAAACTTGACAAGTTCCTCTACGACCATCACGCTACGATTCAGGTCAGAGAAGGTTACGGTACGACTGAAACAGTCACAGCGTGCTGTCTTACTCCACCTACAATGTATAAGGAAGGTTCGATCGGTATCCCCTTCCCTGATACGTTCATGAAGATCGTCAAACCGGATACGGACGAGGAAGTTCCTTACGGCGAAGAAGGCGAGATCCTCATCTCCGGACCTACCAATATGCAATATTACTGGAACAATCCTGAAGAGACGGCCATGACCTTAAGAAAGTCCGAACACGACGGACGTACCTGGGTCCATACCGGTGACCTCGGTTATATGGATGATGAAGGCTTCATCTATTTCAAGGGCCGTTCCAAGAGGATGATCATCTCTTCCGGTTACAACATCTATCCGGCACAGTTGGAAAACATCATTGATTCACATGATGATGTCCTGATGTCCTGCGTCATCGGAGTTCCAGATCCATACAAGATGCACAAGGTCAAAGCCTTCGTAACACTCAAGCCGGGTATTGCGGCAGATGAACAGGAAAAAGAAAAGCTGATGGCACATTGCCGTCTGCACCTTGCGAAATACGAAATGCCTTACGATATCGAATTCAGAGATTCCATGCCTAAGACTCTCGTAGGAAAAGTTGCCTACAGAGTTCTGGAAGAAGAAGAACTGATGAAGATAAAAGAAGAAGAGATAAAGAAAGCTGCGGAATGATCCGCAGCTTTTTTAACGGTGTTCAAGATAGTAGCGAAGCGCTGCCGCATCACGGCGCTGCACGATGAGATCGACTTTACTGGAATAGATATGTTCCAACCGGTATAAAGCCTCTTCAGGAGGAAGCCATACGATCTCTTGGATCAGGATCTGTTCCGCTTCTGTCCTTTCCAGAGCGAAGTTTTCTTTTGTATCCACATAGGCATGGGCGAAACTGGAATAGGTCACTCTTTTCAAAAGATTGTAGGCATCCAGTATGGAACCGACGATCTTCATCCCTTTGGTCTTAAAGCCCATCTCTTCCATGATCTCCCTTTGAAGCGTATCAAATACGCCTTCGTTCTCTTCCATTCCGCCGCCGCAGGTCTCAAGATGATCGCGGACACCGAAATAGTCTTCTCCGACGATGTGCAGAAAACCAAATTTTCCTTCTTCGTTCTCTGCCAATGCTCGGGCGGTATAGCGTATATGATCATATCCTTCATATGGAAAAAGATCGTCCTTTATCCTTGCGATCAAAGGCCACTCACTTTCAACTTTAATCTCATTCAGATCGATATCCATTATTTTCCTCTAAGAAAAAACAGGACGAGCCTGTTTATTCCAAACCTATCAGATAAGAGTATACCGGCTGACCACCGTCGATCACTTCACATTCCAGTGAAGAATGTTCACCGATATATTTTTCCACATCTGCGATCTCATCAGGATCAGAACCTTCGCCATAAATGACAGTGATCAGTTCCTTTTCTTTATTCTCAAACAGATGGTCCAGCAACGTGAAGAGCACCTGCCGACGATCCTTGCCGGAAGCGACGATCGTATGACCGGCAATAGCGATATAATCGCCCTCTTTCACTTCAACGCCTTCGTAGCTGGTATCCTTTATCGCATAAGTCACCGAAGAAGCATCTACATTGGCGATGACATCTTCGAGATCAGCGATGATATCATCAACTTCCCCTTCCTTGTTGAACATACCTACTGCCGAAAGACCGGCCTGGATCGACTTGGTCTCCATGACATAGATGTTGCGTTCGCTCATGACAGACTGCGTCTGTTTTGCCGCAAGGATGATATTTGAGTTATTCGGGAAGATGAAGATATTTTCACAGTTGTCAAGTTCGTTGACGACTTTTACGAAATCTTCCGTTGAAGGATTCATCGTCTGTCCGCCGGATACAACGACATCGGCACCAAGATCATAGAAAAGCTTTGTAACGCCTTCCCCTGCCGCAACGGCAACGATACCGTACTTCTGAGGTTCCTTGACTTTCTTTTCTTCTTTCTTGAGTGGCTGGGTTTGCGCATTGGCAATGATCGTGGAATGCTGTTCTTGCATGTTCTCGATCTTCAGCTTGATGAATTCACCGTATCGCTGACCGATATTGAGCGCATCGCCCGGTTTGAGTGTATGGACGTGAACCTTGACGAGATCATCATCCTTTACGACGACCAGCGATTCGCCACCCATATCGGTGAGCTTTTTCTTCAGTATCTTTTCGTCAAATGTGTTTACATAGTTTTCATCCAGTCTAATGATAAATTCCGTGCAGTAACCGAATTCTTCATTTTCCAGCATAAGTGCCGGATTCATCTGTGTCTCTTCTTTCTTTTCCGTGAAATCGAAAGGATGACCGTCTATGTAAGCTTTGAAACCTTCAAGAATCTTCAAGAGGCCCGCACCGCCGGAGTCGACGACTCCGACTTCTTTTAAGACTGGAAGATAATCAGGTGTATGTTCCAGCGATTCCGCTGAATAATCACAGAGTTTTTTAAAATATGTCTCTAAATCGAAAGGTTCCGTTTCATAGTCGTGGTTCGCATACCAGGAAGCTTCCCGGATGACAGTAAGGATAGTTCCTTCGACCGGTTTCATGATGGCCTTGTAGGCAACACGGGCACCGTTTTCGAATGCCTGTGCCACATCAGCTGTTTCGATCTCGCTCTTTCCGTCGATATGCTGGTAGAAACCGCGGAAGATCTGCGATGTGATGACACCGGAGTTTCCCCTGGCACCCATCAGAAGTCCGCGTGAAAATGCCTTGGCTACATCAGAGATCGAATCGGATGTACATTTAACTGCTTCCTGATAGCCGTTGGTGAAAGTCATCGACATATTGGTGCCGGTGTCACCATCGGGGACCGGGAAGACATTGAGCGTGTTTATTTCAGCGGCATGATTTTCCAAATTGGCACAGCCGGAGCGGATCATGCCTTTAAAATCTTCTACATTGATCTTATTCATTGACGAGTATCCCTTCCACATGGACATTGACGCATTCCACATCCATATTCAAAGTCTTCTCGAGCGCATACTTGACTCTCTCCTGCAGCTGCGAGACCACTTCAGAGATCTTCACGCCGTAGGATATGACGACATATACATCGATCTTGATACCCTGCTTGTCATTTTTCACTACGATGCCTTTGGCGTAGTTTTCTTTTTTCAAAAGAGCGGAATATCCGTCGACCAGATAGTTCTTGGAGATCATGCCTACAACGCCGTAGCATTCGTTGACCGTGGTACCGGCTAATGAAGCGATCGCGCTGTCCGAGATCTTGATCTGTCCTAAGCTTGTTTTTCTATTGATAGGCATTTTCGTTCCTCCGGATTAACTATTACATTATAGCAAATACTTCTTTTTATTAAAACTTTATAATAACCCTCAGATAATAATAAAACACGATCTTTTTATGTTAAAATAAATAGGTCAAAAACAGACTGAAAAGGAGAAAAAATGAGCAAAAAGTACGTTTATATGTTTGCAGAAGGAAATGCAAACATGCGTGAACTCCTTGGTGGTAAAGGTGCCAACCTGGCCGAGATGGCCAGCCTTGGATTACCGGTACCTTACGGCTTCACCATCACGACCGAAGCATGTAACGCTTATTACGATGATGGCAAGAAGATCAACAAGGATATCATGTCACAGGTTAAAGTTGCTTTGACAAAACTTGAAAAACAGGCTGGAAGAAAACTGGGCGATTCTAAGAATCCGTTACTGGTTTCTGTAAGATCCGGCGCAAGAGCATCGATGCCTGGTATGATGGATACCATCCTCAACCTTGGTATCAATGATGAAGTTGCTGAAACGATCGCCAAGAAGACAAACAACGAAAGATTCGCATACGATTCCTATCGTCGTTTCATCCAGATGTTCTCCGATGTTGTCATGGAACTCTCTAAGAAGAGATTCGAAGAGATCATCGATGAGGTCAAGGAAAAGAAAGGTGTCAAACTCGATACCGAACTCGATGCCGATGATATGAAGGAACTCGTTAAGAGATTCAAGGCCTTCTACAAGAAGGAACTGAAGGAAGACTTCCCGCAGGATACAAGCGTTCAGCTGGAAAGAGCAATCGAAGCTGTCTTCCGTTCCTGGAACAACCCGAGAGCGATCTTCTATCGTAAAGAAAACGATATTCCCTCTTCCTGGGGTACCGCTGTCAACGTTCAGATGATGGTATTCGGTAACATGGGTGACGATTGCGGTACCGGTGTTGCCTTCACAAGAAGCCCGGCTACGGGCGAAAAGAAACTTTTTGGTGAATTCCTGATGAATGCGCAAGGCGAAGACGTCGTT
>CADBND010000148.1 GCA_902795875.1 uncultured Erysipelotrichaceae bacterium | reverse complement strand
ATCGGTTCCAAAAAGAAAACTTCATGATAGTGCACTAGATGCACTATTTTTTTACTTCTCCAGAAATTCGACAGGCTGATGATCGAGGTCGTTCACAAATACGAATCTCTTTCCCTCTTTGTTCGTACGGATCTGCTGACATTCATAATCCTTCAGTACTGAAAGAATCTCATCCACATCATCCACATTGAATGCGATATGACGGCAGCCATAAGCCTCCGGTTTACAATGCCTTAGCGGAGCATCCTCACGGATGAAGACCTCCAATACGGCACTTCCGTTTTCCATCATGATCAGAGTATCATTCTTATCCGGTCTGAATTCCCGACTCGTTTCGACAAAGCCAAGTTTCCGATAGAAATCCAGGCATTCTTCTTTTGAAACGATCAGCGCAACGTGATTGATCCCATCCAACATATTATTTCCTTTCTAGAGATTTGAATCGTCCGGGAATACCAGTCCGATATCTTCTCTTGCCTTAGAAATGACTTTCATGACTTCCAAAGAATGATCCAGAAGTTCACGATCGGCTTTCAGATCCTTTCTTTCAAAGATATCAATGAAATCGAGGAATTCGTGTTTCATACGATGTGCATTATTCGTAAGATCGTAGTGTACGCTTTCCTGCTTGTTCAGACGATGATAGAAATCCGTCAAGGTAAACAAAGGCGAATTTGTGTAGATACATCCTTCATTGCCCTGAATACAGTTGGTGAATGGCGCATCGCAGTCTTTTGCCGCAACAGATACGATCTTAAAATCATCGTATTCCATCGTTAGAATACCGGATGTATCGATGTTCCTCTCCATATTGGCGATATAATGGACCTCTTTTGGCGCACCGAAAAGTCTGACCGCAAAATGGATGTTGTAGATATTCAAGTCCATCAGAGCACCGCCGGATTTCGTATAATCGAAAGCCGGAAGGATCTCTCCCCTTTTGAATGCATCATAGCGGGATGAGTATTGCGTATAGTTCAGGCTTACGATCTTGATGTCTCCCAATGTGGGAAGAAGTTCTTTGATCTTGAGGAAATTCGGATTGTGGATCGTGGAGATCGCTTCAAAGATCATCAGACCGTTTTCTTCAGCAAGCCTTTTCAGGTTCATTGCCTGCCGGTAATTGGAAGTGAACGGTTTTTCCAGAATGAGGTTCTTTTTTGCCTCCAATACCTTCTTGCCGAAAAGATAATGAAGCTGATTGTTTACACCCAGATAGACGGTATCGATCTCTTCGTTTCTGAGAAGCTCATCGATATCGGTATAGACATACTGAAAACCGTGTTCTTCCTTTAACTGATTCAGTTTATCGATCTCGGAAGGTGTGGCAGAAATCGCAACCAATTCGACATCGACTTCATGAATGAATTGAAGCAGCGTATGAACGATCAGACCCGCTCCTACGATCCCGAGTTTCATTCTTATTCTCCGATGACGACGACTTTACATCTTCTGCTGCGAGGATGAGTCCTGTCGAAATCGACAAAATAGATATAACCGGTCTTGCCTACGCCAAGTTCACCGTTATCCACTTCGAATGTTGCAGAATTGCCTAAGATCGTTGCCTTGAGATGCGCATCGGCATTCCAGAGTTCTTCTCTTGTGCCACTTGGCAGGTATTTCAGATAATCCGGCCAGGATTCAACTTCTTCCAGATGTTTCAGACCCGGATAGAAATACTGCCCCCAGGCGGTCTGATCCGGAATGATCTTCGCTAAAGCGTTATCCAGATCCTGTTGAATGAATTCCTTTCCGTTGGGCATCGTGTCATGAACGTATTCTTCAAAAAACACCGAACAGGTCGTATGCGGTGAAATGACATGTGCCACACCGTTTTTAATGCCGCTCTTTTTGATGATCTCTCTTACTTCAGTGGTGATGTTGATGTAAGTCGGACTCGTTCCCTTCGATTGAATATTGTTGATCTCTTCCTTATAAACAGCCATATTATCCTCCCCTTTTATTCTCTGTTTATGACATTTATTTCTTCTTTTGGATCTTCGAATCGTTTCTGGCTTTTGCCTTGATCGTATTCGGATGGATCTGCGCTTCTTTATCTAAAAAGAAGTTATACAGTTCATCCGTATCATTGAAGTAGTAACAATAGACCCAGTATCTTCCTTTTAATAACTGAAAATCATCCTTGTTGATTCGAATAAAGACCTGTTTACGATTAGGCAGTTCCTTCACCCGGAAATCTTTGATCTCATTCCAGTAATACTTATCTTTGTGTCTGGGATCCTCAAAAACGATCATATCATCGGTGATCGTGATCTTGTTGGGATTTGCGCAGGTGATAAACGTCTCAAAGATGATATAAGCGGAAATGATCGAGATCGCCAGATACATGATGTTCCTGGTTGCGAACAGTTTATAAATTCCATATAAAAATAAAAAAACAGCGAAGTAGCCTATTCCCGTTATTCTTATATCGTATCTTTTCTTATCGTATATATAAGTCTTGTTCATTCATTCAAAAGAAGAAAGGGACATATGAAATGTCCCTTTCAGATCAGATATTATTTTGCGTTTTCCTTCTTGATTCTGATGAAGTTGTAAGCAGCGCATGCGACTGCGATCGCAATGAAGGCGACCATAGCAACACCAGTGCCTAAACCGGAAACTTTGAACAGAGCCCAAGTCAGAGGGTTAGCACCATCACAGATCGAAGAAATGGAACTTGCTCCACCTAAATCGAAGTTGATCGATTTTGCAACAGCGGTGATCGGAGCAGCCAGGTCAGTAGCGATGTAAAGACCTAAGATGCAGCAGATCAGACCAACGATGAAGCTTCTGAAACCGTTACCCTTGCAGATAGGAATTACCAATACGAAGATGTAAGGTAAAACAGCCAGGTCGACAGCCGGAATAACTGTATTTCCAGGAAGGACTGCAGCCAGTAAAACAAGGATAGGAACACAAAGCAGACCTAATGCGATCGTCATCGGGTGACCAACACCAACAGCGGAGTCAAGACCGATATAGACTTTACCTCTGCCAGCGAAGTGCTTGTCAATGAATGCACCTGCAGCATCAGAAATAGGAATAAGGCCTTCCATCAGAAGAGCAGCCATACGAGGGATCAATACCATCGTAGCAGCCATCGTAACAGCACATGATAATGCATTGGAAACGTTGTAGCCACCAAGGATGGCGATGATCAGACCAAGGATGAAGCCAACGATGATCGGTTCACCAAGAACACCGAATTTTTCCTGTAAGCCATCAAGAGTGATATCGACATCTCTCAGTCCAGGGATCTTTTCAATGACCCAGTTCAATACAAGTGCAAATGGGACGAATGCAGCTGTAAAGCCGTGAGGGATAGATACGCCAGGCATACCAAGAGTTTCTTCTGCTAAAGGAGCAGTGATATCGCCAAGAACGAGAACGATAACTTCGTTACAGATAGCACCGACCAAACCTAAAGGTAAAGAACCCGTAACACACGTGATCAAAGATCCGGTGAATGCGAAATGCCAGTAGTTCCAGATATCGATGTCTGCAGTCTGTGTAGCGCCGATGATCAGTAATACAACGTTGACAGCCAAGCAAACAGGGATGATCAATGTACCGACAGTTGTAGCATTACCGATTGCAGCAGCAGCCGGCCAACCGATATCGATCGTCGACAGAGACAGACCGAATCTTGCAGACATTGAAGCAACAGCATCAGCCATAGTGCCCATGAGACCTGTAGTTAATGACAGACCCATAAGACCAACACCGACCATCAAGCCACCACGTACTGATTTACCGACACCGGCACCCATAATGATACCGATAAGGGCAATGATGATTGGCATGACTACTGTTGAACCGGCACCGGAAATGGCGCCAAATAGATTAACAATAAATTCCATACTTCCTCCTTAAATGTATAAAGTTAAGAATTTGTCCCCCTCTTCCTAACTATGAAAGCAGGTAAAAACCTGCTTATCACCAAATATTATTTGAATTCCAGGATCTCGCAGATCTTGTCGAAGATCTCCTGAGTGCCTCTGTTCAGGATAAGACCGGTAGCGATGACCATCGGGCATTCGCACTTGTAAGAATTCGCGATCGTGCTGACGCAGATATCAAAGTTCGGAGATTTGCTCGGAACTTCGACCGCTTTGCACTGCGATACCGTATACTGGCCTTTAAAACCTCTTCTATCCAATTCTTCACAGAGTTTTCTGTTTGCGACAGTAGAGGTCGCAACGCCTGTACCACAACATAACAAAATTTTCTTTACTGCCATAACAATTCCTTTCTGTATATATTATATAAACGCTTACATACTAATGTAATTATATCACTAATGGACTATTTGCAATAGAATTGTTATTTCTATTGGCAAAAGTCTGTTCTTGCTCTGTCCAGAGCTTCAAACATTTCATCAAGTTTTGCGAACGGATCGGGTGCTGCCACGATACCGCTTGTTCCGCCGGTCGCATCGGCACCGGACTTGATCGCCTTGTATACATCTTCACCTGTCGAGATACCGGCTGCCTGTAATGTCTTGGTTTGCGGTGAGACAGATTTGACGATCTCATTGGTCGCTCTCATATAAGACTCATCGGCTGTCGTTCCCGTTCCGATAAGGCTGGTCAATTCACAGACCATGCAGTCAGGATGAAGCTCAGCGATCGCTCTGGTATCAGCTTCTTCATTGGAACAGACGATCGTCAGGATACCAAG
This sequence comes from uncultured Erysipelotrichaceae bacterium, assembly GCA_902795875.1. Lineage (GTDB taxonomy): Bacteria > Bacillota_I > Bacilli_A > Erysipelotrichales > Erysipelotrichaceae > Colivicinus. Next base: position 6,459 of record CADBND010000148.1, on the reverse strand, counting down.
TTCATTGGCTCTTTCGATCGTTTTAGCTAATTCGTTGATCGTCATCGGGTTTTCCGCATGGTTCAGGAAAGTACCCTTAACACCGGCAGCTTTCAAAGCTTCCGGAAGGATATGACCCATGCCTCTGCCCGGTTTCAGAGATTCCATGCTTTGAGCGGTAACGATGAGGTGCGGACACTCTTTTGCGATCATAGCCAGATCGACATGCTGAGCTGTAAAGATGACATCGAAGTCATATTTTACTGCCAATTCTTCACATTTCTTTGCAAGTTTGAGTGAATCTTCACCATAGAGGTATGCTTTCGGGTTGCATACAAAGAAAGGCCTTCTTAATTGTGCTTTTTCCATCTTGATCCCCTTATTATTTTCCGGTATGGAATAATCCGTAATAGAATTTCAGTTTTTCTTTAATAGCAGCATTGGCATCCTTGATCAGCTTATACCAGTTGATATAGTCTTCCCCTTTTGTCGCATTGATCGCTGCAACAGTGAAATCAGTGAATACGTTGATCTTGGAAATACCTTCAGTAGCACATCTTTCCAGGTTATCATCACCGGAGCCGGAGCCGCCATGCAATACGAGAGGTACAGAAAGTGCTGCCCGTAATTCATGAAGTCTGTCAAAATCGATGACCGGAGTCCCCTTGTAAAGACCATGTGAGGTACCGATTGATACAGCAAGAGAGTCAACACCCGTCTCTTTCACGAATTGCTTTGCCATTTCAACATCTGTATAGATGCTGTGATCGTCATGCAGTGCTTCCTTATTTTCGGAAGTAATGACATCGCCGGAACCAACATGTCCGAGTTCCGCTTCCACAACGACACCGTGCGCATGTGCATATTCACAGACTTCCTTCGTTCTGGCGACATTGACTTCATACGGCTGTGCAGATGCGTCGATCATTACGGATGTATAGCCGATGTCTACAGCCTTCTTTACCGTTTCAACATCGAGTCCATGATCCAGATGGATCGCAACTGGTACAGAAGCTTTTTCACCGTAATACTTAGCAAGCATATAGGCTTCTTCCACAGAGAGCATGTCGTCATGCGCTTGCGCAAATGACAGGATGACAGGAACACCGAGTTCTTCGGCAGTCTCTACATAAGTTCTGCAGGAATTGGAATCCCAGAAGTCAGGAGCAACGATCGCATATCCGCCTTCTCTGGATCTTTGAAACATTTCTTTCGTCGTAACCAGCATTTTCTAACCCTCCAAATTCAGTCCGGCTTCTTCGATAAGCTTATAGTAATCTTCGAAATTATCTACTGCTTTGAACTTTTCCATCAGTTCATCATTTTGGAAAACATCCATCAGTTTCATCAGCATGTCCAACTGCTGATGTGCTTCCTTCAGCGCCAGCATGAACATCATGGTAACCGGGATCTGTTTATCTTCGGTTCCCATTTCGATGAATTCAACAGGCTCTTCAAGGCTCATAAAGCCGATCTGTGTCCTATTGACGTGTTCCGGATCGGTATGAGGTATGGCAACGCACATGTTGTTTAGTGAAAGGCCGGTCGCAAACGTCTTCTCTCTGGTGATGATCCCATCGAGGAAAGTGTCTTTCGCAACACCGCTTTTCATGAATTCATCTGCTAAAATACCCAAAGCCTCTTCTTTGTCCTTCGCATGCTTATGAAACAATGCGATCTTGGCATCAAACAAATCAGACATTGATCAATTTCCCCTTTCGATATTCTTTCTTTTATTATATTATTTTTTCCACGTATTATAATGATTATATGGCTAAAAACAAACGAACTGATCTTGACTACCTGTATGGCATGTCTATCTATCATGAAGGGAAAAAGACCCTCTATTCTCCTTTCTTTTCGAAGAAAGCTTATATCATAAACGAAAACAACATTTCCCACTATACCAGCTACATTCAGAGCTATCTTATCGCAATGCTGGTATTCCTGGTCTCCTATATCCTTTCAAAAAAACTCCTGTTGTCCATCGTTCTGACTATACTGTTTCTCGGAGTGCAGATCTTTCTTTTCTATCGCAATTTCATAAAAAAAGCGAGCTTCATCGATGATTTCAAGAAACCCCATCGGGAATCTTTTATTGAAAGACAGGCTGCAAATATGGATGCGAAAGCCTGTTGGACTGTGATCATCTGTTGCCCGCTTCTGGCCGCTTTCATCATGCTGAACGCCTATCTCAATCATTATGAAGGCTTCAATTTCATACTGATGGTCATCATTGCCCTCATCGCTCTGGCATACGGTGTCCTTCATCTTTTCGTACTCAGAAAAATCAAAGAAAGACAATAAAAAAGATCTTCATTTTGAAGATCCTGTTCATTGACCCATCGATTTCATGATCGCACGGATCTGTGCCTCGGAAGGTTTTCTTCCCATCTGGGCATACATCGCACGGATCATCTTTTCATTGATAGGCGGGTTTTCTTTAAGCTGTTTTTCAAAATTCTTTTTCGTTACGAAGAAAGAGATCGCAGCTCCCACGATACCACCGATCACAAAATACAGAATCGACATCCAGAAATCCATATTTATCACCGTCCTTACCTAATAAATTCTATATTAAACAGAATGGTTTGTCTAATACAGCCCTAATGGGTGAGAAATTTCCCTCTTCTCAAAAGGTGGGCCATCTACAGCTGCCTTCAGGATCCCTTTTTCAGGTCTTCAACACCAGCAGCTGATCCCGATAGTCCGTAAATATAGTGTAGGAATTTCATTGTATCCCATTAGGTAATTTCATTATATTCACAAATTCGTATCTTTACCAGTCTTGACTTAAACCCGATAAATATGATAATAAAAGCCGTTCATTCAGTGACGAACGGCTTCATGATATTGCGGTAGGAATCCTTGAACTTTTCGATCTGTTCATCGGAATCGATCGAGTAGTCATCAAAGCAGATCTGTGAACCGTAGAACTCTCCGTTGACGATCGAGAACACATGCGGAGTCAGAAGCGTTTTTTCTCCATCTTCCCCTTCACCGAGGATCTCATAAAGATATTCCTTCATCTTGTCCTGCAATTGTTCATCTTCAATAAGATCATCCTCTTCGTTATAGGCATCGATATAATAGACCGTAACGCCCAGTTCTTTTGCGACCTCATTGAGATATCTGCAGACATCCTGACAGCACTTGCAATTAAAACGGCCGAAAAAGAATACACCGGAAGATCTGTTGTCGATGACGTTGAACAGTTCTTTGACAGAGATCAGGCGGAAATTGTGATCTGTCGAAGATACACCTTCATAGGAAGACATATCCACCCGGGAAGAAACGATCTCATAGGTATATTGCGGTTCAGTCTCCTCTTTTTTTCCATCCTTGCCGCAAGCACAAAGAAGGAAAAGACAAAGCAATACCGCAAAAATCTTCTTCATCAGATCTCTTTTACCTCGATCTTGCCGAAAAGTTCTTCGATCTTTTCTTTTGAACCCAGATCATTGCTCAGACATGTCGCAAGGGATGCCGCATTGGCATATTTGAAACACTCTTTCGTATCCGCACCGCGAATATAGGCATACAGGAAACCGGCAACCATCGAATCGGCAGATCCGGTGACGTTGACCAGCGAATCCTTGAGATTGTCGCATTCCAGTGCTGCATTCTTCGTGAAAACAAACGAGGGCTTGTGCGGAGCGGAATACAGAACGTTTTCTACACCGCCTTCAAGATATTCAGCAGCCACTTCCTTCACATCGCCATTAACATTCGAATCGTTGAGTTTGATGCCAAAAAGCTTCATGTTTCTGCATCTGTCCAGAACATCCTTATCCGTATCCAGGAACACCTTGACGCCATCAGCACTCAATTCCTGGACAAGATCAATCATCCTGTCTTTGATCTCGGCTTCGATGTTGCCGGAGAGGACGAAGATATCATCCGTATAGATACTGTTGAGACGATTGCGGAAGCGGGCGAATTCCATATCGGCAATGCGCGGTCCTTTCGCATTGATACTGGTCTCTAACGTATTATCCATGATCTTGATGTTGATCCTCGTGTTATCGGCGATCGTCGTAAACAGAGGCTGGATATTCGGATAATTCGCCAGGAAACTCAGATAGAAATCTTTGGTAAAACCGCCCAAAAATCCGATACAGACCGAAGGGATATGAAAATTGTTCAAAACGATGGAGACGTTTACGCCTTTACCGCCTGCATCGTAGAGTTCCATATCGCTGCGATTATTGGAACCGAGCTTTACTTCCGGGATCGTGATGTAATAGTCAAGCGAGGGATTGGTCGTACAGGTATAGATCATGAATGATTGCACTCCTTTCGCGCATCAACGCTGTGTAGCTTCAAACTTCCCGAGCAGATCCTCCATTACCTTTTCATGGACGGAATTCACATCTTCCGTCTTCAAAGTCTTTTCAGGATCCTCATATACGATCGACAGGGAGACAGATTTTCTTCCCTTCTCAATATGTTCACCCTGGTACACATCGAATACTTCGACTTTCTTCACCAGTTTGCCACCGGTCTTTTTGATCGCTGTGATCAGCTCTGCTGCCTTCACTTCTTCCTTGACGTTGAGAGAGATGTCTCTTGAAACGGAAGGATACTTGCTCAAGACAGGAGCCTTCGTCTTTGCAGGGTGGGCATTCGCCAATACATCCAGCATCATTTCGCCATAGAAGACATCATCCATCTTCAAAGACTTGGTATAAGCAGGATGCAGTTTGCCGAATATTGCCAGAACTTTGCCATCCATCATCAATACTGCCGACTGGTATGGATGGAAATGTTTCGTATCAAGATCGTTTTCTTTGATAGAGACCCTGCCCATCTCAAAGCCCAGACTCGATAAGATCTGCACGAGAAGACCTTTCAGAACATAGAAATCTGTCTTGAGTGTCAGATGCTTGATCTTATCTTCGATCAGATTTCCTTCCATGACGATACCAAGACGTTCCTCTTCACCCTTATCCGTATAGATCTTGGAGATCTCGAAGAGACCGATATCGGAATTGGAATGATCAAGATTGTAGGAAAGAGTCTCCAGAAGAGAATTCATCAAAGAAGTACGGATATATTTCCGTGCATCAGAAAGCGGCGAGATCATCGCAACAGCTTTTCCATTAGGAAGCAATGATTCTTCGACGTATTTTTCATTAACAAGCGTGTAGTTGACTGTATCGTAAAGTCCATGATGGATCAGGATATCGCGGATCACTCTGCGGATCTGCTGGATCGGTGTAAGTTTTCCTACGGTCTGCGGCATCTGCGGAAGGGTCGAAACAAGGTCATCAAAATCGGTCAGACGAACGATCTCTTCATCGATGTCTTCACGGATCTTCAGATCGCTTGCACGACGGGACGGGATATCGGTAATGAAATCCTCCCCTTCCACGTGATATGAGAAGCCCAGACGACGCATGACATCTGTCGCCTCTTCCATCGTATATTCCTTGCCAATGAGGGCATTCAGATGGCTTAACGATTCTCTGATCGAATACGGCTGATAATCTGCTTTGCCATATTCTACCGTTTCTTCAAATCCCTTCGCATCTGCCAGTTCGATCAGAAGCTGTACCGCTCTGTCAACAGCATTATTCTGGCTCATCGGTTCCAGGCCTTTCGCAAAACGGGCTGCCGCCTCAGTCTGCAGACCAAGACGGTTCGCTGTCCTTCTGATCTGCGCATGATCGAACAATGCCGCTTCAATGATCAAGGAATGTGTATCATCAAGGATCTTTGTATTATCGCCGCCCATGATACCGGCAATGCCGATCGGTTCGCCTTGCGACGTGATCATCAGATCACCCTTTTCGATCTTATATTCGATCCCGTCAAGAGCTGTATATGTGCCTTCATAGTCATCTCTTACTGTGATCTCTTTTGCAGGATTGCTTCTGAGGTCATAGAAATGCAAAGGCTGTCCCGTCTCCAGCATAACATAGTTGGAAATATCCACAAGATTGTTTATGCATTTAACTCCATTGGCACGAAGATGTCTCTTCATCCATTCCGGGGATTCCTTGATCGTAACGTCGTTCACGACCTTCGCAAGGAAGTGCGGGCAGTTTTCAGAAACAGAAGTCAGTCGGAAATCAGAATGCTCACCGATATCAGAAGCACCATCAAAATCAGGGAGTTTTACTTCTCTATTCAATATCGCACCCATCTCATAGGCCATCGCATACATCGAGAGGCAATCCGGACGATTCGCATAGATCGAAACATCAAGGATCGTATCATCGTATCCCAGTTTCTTTAAGATATCCGTTTCGCCGACTTCAAAACTGTCATCGAGTTCTTCGATCCCGTTGTGGCTTGGAGAATTGACAGGAAGTTTATCCTCATCGATGCCAAGTTCTTTCAGCGAGCACAGCATGCCATTGCTGGCCTGACCGCGTATCACACCGGCTTTGATCTCACCGCCGGGCAGTTTCGCACCGACTTTGGCGACAATGACTTTCAGCCCTTCCCGACAGTTAGGAGCGCCGCATACGATAT
>CADBND010000147.1 GCA_902795875.1 uncultured Erysipelotrichaceae bacterium | reverse complement strand
GCTGCGGCTTCACCCCCCAGTACAAGCAGCTCGAGGAGATGTATGAGAAATACCACGGCAAGGGTCTGGAGATCATCGACATCCCCTGCAACCAGTTCGGCAATCAGGCTCCCGGTACGGACGATGAGATCCATGAGTTCTGCACCCTTCATTACAACACGACGTTCCCGCAGATGAAGAAGTCTGATGTCAACGGAGAAAATGAACTTCCGCTGTATACTTTCCTGAAGAGTGAGAAGACATTCGAAGGTTTCGGCAAGGGACTGGCTGCAGCCGGCCTTTCACTGGCGGTCAAAAAGATGAATAAGGATGCGAAGGGCGGTGACATCCGCTGGAACTTCACCAAGTTCATTATCGACAGACAGGGAAATGTTGTCGCAAGATTCGAACCCACCAATGATATGAAAGATGTAGAAGCTTGCGTTAAGTCGCTTCTTTAAAATCACAGACAGAGCCCGGATGATCAGATCCGGGCTTTTCTTTTTGCCTATCATCTTATCGAAGGGTAAAATAATACTGGATAAACAAGGAGAACATCATGCCTATCTTAGCTGCTTTCATGGTTCCGCACCCGCCTTTGATCATACCCGATGTGGGAAAAGGCGGAGAAAAACAGATCGAAGAGACAAGGATCGCTTATGAAGAGGTCGCTGGACAGATCGCAGATCTGAAACCGGATACGATCATCATCACAAGTCCTCACAGCATCATGTATTCAGACTATTTTCATATCTCGCCTGGATCGTCTGCTTCGGGATCTTTTTCACGGTTCGGCGCATCGAATGTGCGCTTTGAAGAGAAATATGATACCGCTCTGGTCGACAGGATATGTCAGCTTGCTGAAAGGGAAGGCTTTCCTGCCGGCTTATTGGGAGAAAAAGATCCTTCATTGGATCATGGCACGATGGTCCCGCTGTGGTTCATACGAAGGCAATATAAAGAAGGGAAGATCGTCCGGATCTCTCTTTCGGGCCTGGACCTGGTGCGTCATTACCGATTTGGACAGATGATCAATGAGGCTGTGGAGGATCTTGGAAAAAGAGCGGTCATCGTTGCCAGCGGCGATCTGTCTCATAAGCTTCAAAGCTACGGTCCTTACGGTTTCGCGAAAGAAGGGCCTGAATACGACGAAAGGATCATGGATGTCTGCCAAAGAGGGGCTTTTGGCGAACTGTTCGATTTTTCCGAAGCATTCTTAGAAAAAGCAGCGGAATGCGGCCACAGATCCTTTGTGATCATGGCCGGTGCATTTGATGGGAAAGCGATCGAGGCGAAGAAATTGTCACATCAGGATGTAACGGGCGTGGGATATGGCATCTGTACTTTCTATCCCAAAGGAAATGATAAAGAAAGACATTTTCTGGAAAGATACGAAGAGAAGATCCTCAAAGACCTTGAAAAGAAAAGAATGAATGAAGATCCTTATGTGACTCTGGCGAGAAAGGCGATCGAAAAATATGTTATGAGCGCAAAACGGCTGACGATCCCGGAAGATGTTCCTGAAGAGATGCTTGATAGAAAGGCAGGAACCTTTGTCTCGATACACAAGTTTGGAGTGCTGAGAGGATGTATCGGAACGATCGCAGCGACAAAAGACAACATTGCTCAAGAGATCATTTCCAATGCCATTTCAGCTTGCAGCAGAGATCCCCGTTTTGATGCCGTAAGTGTTGGAGAACTATCTTATCTGGATATCAGTGTGGATGTACTTTCCGAAGCGGAGGAGATATCTTCCAAGAAGGAACTGGATGTCAGAAGATATGGAGTGATCGTTTCGCAGGGTTCAAAAAGGGGACTGCTTCTGCCTGACCTTGACGGGGTCGATACGGTCGAGGAACAGATCTCCATTGCTGCAAGAAAAGGCGGGATCGACCTGAACAAGCCCTACATCCTTGAACGTTTTGAGGTCATCCGTCATGAATGAGACAGTAGTTTGCGATGTTTGTTTTCGTCACTGTCACATCGAAGAAGGCGGACGGGGCTTTTGCGGAGCAAGGATAAACTGTAACGGAAAGATCGAGGCATTGAATTATGGCCGTATTACTTCCATTGCTCTGGATCCGATCGAAAAGAAACCGTTGAACCGCTTCTATCCCGGTTCCAAGATCCTTTCGATAGGCAGTTTTGGCTGTAACATACGCTGTCCGTTTTGCCAGAATCATGAGATATCCTGGTCTTTAGTGGCGTTTCGGAATACGGATGATCTTCCTTATCTTTCTCCCGAAGAACTGCTCGATATCGCTTTACGTCTGAAGGATAGAGGCAATATCGGCGTTGCCTTTACTTATAATGAGCCGCTGATCGGCTATGAATATGTCCGTGATTGTGCGAAACTGTTTCATGAAAACGGAATGAAGACGGTTCTCGTCTCGAACGGAACTGCAGAAATAGAGATCCTGAATAAGATCCTTCCATATATCGATGCGATGAATATCGATCTGAAGGGTTTCGATGCAGACTATTATGGAAAAACGCTGAAAGGGGATCGGGACCAGGTCTTGCGTTTCATCGAAGAAGCTGCAAAAAGATGTCACATGGAGATCACGACCCTGATTGTAAGGGATGAAAACGAAGACGAAGAACAGATGCGGCAGATCTCTTCCTGGATCGCTTCCTTGAAAGATGATGACGGTTATCCCATTGGAAAGAAGATCCCTTTGCATGTATCGCGTTTTTTCCCTTGTTTTCATATGACAGACAGAAAAGCGACAGCAGTTGAAACGGTATACCGTCTTGCGGAGATCGCAAGAGAAAAACTGGATTATGTCTATACGGGAAACTGTTGATATGGCAAGTCATGAATAAAAACGGGCTGTGTTCAACAGCCCGTTATGATTCTATCGGTGAATAAGGATATCAAGGATGATCTCCCAGTCTTGTCTTTGTTTCAGCTTTTCGACCAGTTCTGAAGCCTGAGAGACTTTATCGGTGATGATGTAATCGGCGTTGGAGGTCAGAAAACTTTTCTGACTGTTTTCGCTGTTTGGGGTCCACACAAGGACTTTTTTGCCGGTGTCATGGACCGAATCGATCGTTGAGCCGTTCGTCGCTTCTTCTTCGAGTCCAAGATAGTCACAGGGGATCTGAGCGGTATTTCCGAAAGAATAGAATGTGAGATATGCCGTCTGAATATCGGGATATTTCTGTTCAATGTATTCGATCAGGGGGTATTTGAGCGAGATCAGTACACATTCATCTTCCATATGTCTTTCCCGCAGTATTTTTACCGTATCGTCCGCCATCTGTCTGTCGGCGGTATTTCCTTTGAGTTCAATGAATAAGACGATCCTGTCGTGGCTTGCGTCCAGCATCTCTTCCAGCGTAGCGACTTCTTCCTCCTGACCGGGGAAAAGGGGATCGCGTATGATCAGATCCTTAACTTCATCAAGAGTGAGGTCTTCCGGTCTGGCATTATTTCCGCAGAGCCTGGAGAAATTGCCGTCATGATTGACCACATAATACCCATCCTTAGTCCTTTGTATATCGATCTCCGCACCATACGCACCATATTCGATTGCTTTTTCAATGCCGGTGACCGTGTTTTCCGGTGCTTCACTTCCACCGGCACGGTGGGCTATGATGCCCGTCTTGACCTCGGTCGGAAGGAGTTCGTCAGAATACATCACGAACATATAGGAGGTGCCGAAGGCGATAAAGACCATAAGCGCCAGATTGAAGAACGGCATGAGATACTTTTTCCTGTTTTCGATCCTGACAAAGGCATAATCTTCACTTCTGTATCTGTAGTAGAGCTGCGTCATATAGATCAGATAGAAAGATTTCAGGATACTGTTTATGAAAAACATGATCTCCGCAAAAAGGAAAAGTATGAAAAATCCGAACAGTTTCACCTTGACTGGATCATCCGTCAATTGCAGGAGAACGATGATAGCGATGATGCCAAGGATGATGACAAGTGATAGAACGACCACTACGATATTGAGAAGAAAGCGCAGATTGGACTTGATGAAATCCTTCCAGTTTGCTTTCATCAGACGCCTGGACTCATTGTC
>CADBND010000146.1 GCA_902795875.1 uncultured Erysipelotrichaceae bacterium | reverse complement strand
GCCAGCATGATCGCAAACGCGTCATCATGTCCCGGATCACAATCCAAAATTATTTTTCTCATTGATAAACTCCTTTGTATCATACCGATCCGCGCAGATCGGTCTTTTCCATAAATTCGATGATCGTCTCTTTCTTCAGATCCTCATCCTGCATCTCCCGGGAGATCTTATATGCGGACACCGCATTGGCAAACATCGCCGCCTCAAAGACGCTCTTCCTATCCAGCATCGCCGTAATGAATCCTGCATTGAAAGAATCACCTGCACCGGTCGTGTTGACTGCATCCACCTTGAAAGAAGGGAAACTCTTTTCGATCCCGTCATGGATACAAAGGAAGCCTTCCTTTCCCATACGGGCGATGACGGTCTTGTTTTCTCCCGCAAAATAGCGGACCGAATCCCTCCAGTCTGCACAGGGATGAAAACTGTAGAACTCATCCTTTGCGGAACCCAGAAGATAGGTCACATAAGGAAGGATCTCATAGATCGCCTTCACTCCCTTAGGATCGAGCTCCTTCAGATCGCAAACCCGCGTATTGAGATCTAATGAAGTCGCAACGCCGGCTTCATAGGCAGCCTTATACAGTTCGACGAGATTCTCCTGCATGCTTCCCTTCGCCAGAAGAGTCATACCGGAAGAATGTAACCAGGATGCCGTCTTTATCTTATTCAGATCAACTCTGTCCAGATCCAGTTCGGGATAAGCCTGATCGACTCTGGGGAAACCCCAGAGATGTCTCTCTCCGCTTTCATCGATGAAAGCCAGGATATTGACGGTATTGAGTTCGTCCTTGACGATCGTCATCGAAGTATCGATGCCAAGTTTTTCCAGTTGTGAAAGGATGAACCTCCCGGCAAAATCATTGCCGATCGTACCCAGGAAAGCCGTATCTGTACCAAGCCTTGCCAAAGTACCCGCACAGGATGCGCTCGTACCGCCAAGTACCATACGGTAAGGCGTCACCTGCAGATCCGCAAGAAGATCATTCATCTTCAGATGGATATCGACACAGGCATCGCCTATGACGATCGCCTTATTGAAAGATTCAGGCATTACGGGCGGCCTCAATGAACTCGTAGATCTTCACGGGATCCTTGATCCGGCCGGTGATCTCCTGAAGGAACTTCGGATAGGAAGTTAAGGTGCAGCTGTCGACACCGTAAGGATGTGTCTGATGGATCGCTTCCGCGACATTGCTTCCATCAAGGCCTCCGGCGATGATGCACGGAACAGACGTCGATTCGATGATGCGGCGGTCGATCTCTCTGTCATGGGTCGCACCGGTCGCACCGATACCGATCGTGGACTGCGGATCCTTGGTATCGATAAGGAAGAAATCCGTCGTCGGCTCATACGCTCTGATCAGTTCCAGGATCTCAGGCCACTGTTCCTCTACCGGAACACCGGAAAAGACCGGAATTGCCTGCATGATCTTGAGCTTCGGGAAAGCATCCCTGATCCTTTGAACGCCCTCAGGCGGGATATCGCGGATATCACCGGAAAGATGATACACGTCCGGTTCAAACAATGTCAGGTCGTTTATGATCTCATCCACATCGGTTGCGATGGTCAGACCAACCCGCACGACATTTTCCGGCAAAGCATCAAAGAATTCCTTTGCCTGCGCACAGTTTTTTTGATGAGGCAGATGTGCCACCTCGCCATATCCGCAGCCGATATGATCAGCACCTAATTTCGCAGCGATCTGCGCATCGATGATGTTTTCGCAACCGTAGATCTGTGTAATTACTTTAGCCATGTTTTTTCCTTTCTATAGATCAGGTATCACTTTCACAAAGAATTTCCGCGAACGGGGACCGTCGAATTCACAGAACAGGATGCCCTGTGAAGATCCCAGCATCGCCCTGCCCTCATGAACGATCAGCGTCATACCGGTACCGCAGATCGCACTCTTGATGTGACCTGCCGCATCAGTCGGCGTATCGAAATCATGACGGTAATCATAGCGTAATGGGATCAGCTTGTCCAGTTCTTCCTGAATATCCACATGACCCCTCTTGTCCCAGAACGAAGTGATGATGATTCCGGCGGTCGTGTGATTGCAGTTGATGACGGCGATACCTTCCTGTATGCCGCTTTTCCTGATCACATCCTGTACCTCTTGCGTCACATCATGCATTCCTTCGAAAGTCGTTTCCAGTTTTATCGTTTCCATGTATGCCATAGATCGGACTCCTTATAATATCTCTATCTCGCTGTTGCGGAAGCGCGAAGCATTGCCATCCTGGCAATAAGGCTCTTCGCCGCTGCGGAAAGGCATTCTGCCCCGCCAGCAACCAATATATCCTGCCACAAAGTCCAGAGGGATATGTTCCATCAGAGGATGCATCCAGACACTGCGCGGTTTGGGTACTTTTATGATCTCCACATTCTCCGGGAAGATATCCTTATCGCAATCCGTGATCACCACCACGTGTTTACGGATCATAGAAGCGAGCTTTATCGTCTCCACTTCTCTTGAGAAAGCAGGAGAATCTTCATTCGCAACGACGAATGTTCCCACATGATCGCTGTCCTTAATGAAGTAGTTGATATGACACCAGTCTTCCGAATCATCATTGGTCGTCAGACCTCCAAAGGACTCCACCATCTTCGCAGAACCGAAGAAAGCCGTTGCGTAATCGGGACCGTCCCCGATGAAATCCATATTATCGACGCCATCTTCTTCCCACTTCTTCGCCAACTCGAAACACTGTACCGAAAGCCTCTCCATGGTTTCTTCATCATAGGACTTCACATATTCCAGAAGTCCTTCCCGACAAGCCTGAGCCTGTTTCTCACTCAGCTGGGCTTTCGCTTTACTCATATAGAAACCGAACATCATGAGTGAGAAGACAGATGAATAATAGGATGTGACATTTGGTGCCAGATCATAATCAGGAAGCACCATCGGAATGACGCAGTCGCAGTTGCCTGCCAGCTTTCCTTCCGGATTTGCCGTAAAGGCGATCGCCGTCCCTCCGTGTTTTTTTATACGCAATGCCGCTTCATTCACTCTTGCCGGAGAACCGGAGATCGATATCACCAGCAAGGCATTACGCTCATTGGTCAGCGGATTCCAGCCACCATAGGTATTGAAGTAGCGTGAGAATTCGATGTTGCGGAACGCACTCGTCGGCGTACCCGGGACCATGCCGGTCTTCGTTGAAGTATCCGCATTCTCAAAAACAGGCTTCGTCGCAACAGCAGCACAGTAACTGTCTCCGCATCCGGTGATCAGCACATTGCCGATCTTCTTCACGATATCGTAAGGAACGCAGTTCTCGAAAAATTCGAACGTCTCCTTTTCGGCGATCGTCTCAATATCCTTAACGGAATTGCGGACCTGTTCCAGCATCGAACTTGTGTAATCGCTGTGTTTCATGCTTTCTCTCCCATCACGCAAACTGCGTAGGTCCTGTTTCTCGGACCGTCGTATTCCGCGAAATAAAGATCCTGACTATCTTCACAATACAGTCTTCCATCTTTCAGGATCAAAGAAACAGAAGACCCGTAAAGAGCACTCTTGATGTGACCCGCCGCATTCTCAGGCGAATCCTGATGATAATAATTGATCCTTGCCGGAACGATCCTGCGCATCTCTCTGACGATATCATCGAGGATCTCCTCACCATGACGTGAGATCTTCAGGATTCCGGCAGTGGAATAACGCGTTTCCACGACGACGATCCCGTCTTTGATCCCGCTTTCCTTTATCGCTTCATCGACCTTGGATGTGATCTTTGTCAGAAGATCTCTGCCGGTGACAAGTTCATATTCTTTTGTAAATACCATCTTATCCCCCTTCCTAAAGGACCACGATCTCGCCGGAACGCTGATCGCCCATAGCCGCATATCTTTCATCATCTTTCCGGAAATTCGGTATACCCTTGATCTCCGCAATGTATCCCGCGATCATATCAAAGGGAATATGCTGTACAAGCGGCTGCATCCAGAAGTACTTCGCCTTCGGAAAAGAGAAGACTTCCATCGTATCCGGGAATTCCTCTTTCTTTGCGTCACTTATGATCACGCAAGGACTTTGTAATATCTTCACTGCCGCGATCGTCTCTTTCAATCTCTTATACGAAGGCGTATCCTCGTTAGCGACCACAACACGGCCGATCCTTTCCGGATCTGACAGGAAGTAGTTGATGTGACACCAGTCTTCCGAATCATCGTAAGTCGTATAACCGCCAAAGCATTCGATCACCTTTGCCGAGCCAAAATACGCTGTCGCATAATCGGAATAATCACCGATGAAATCCTCAGCCTTGAGGTCCTTCCACCTCTGCGCGATCGCGAAAGCACGCTCCGCAAATCCTTCATATTCCTTCTGGCATCTTGAGATATGCTCCAGCAGTTCTTTCTGCATGTCTTCGCATTCCAGGTAGCTGATCTTGTTTCGTACCCTGCCGATACGCAAAGCGATCAGAAATAACGTGATCATCGAAGCATTGTAGGTGATCAGACCCGGCTGATACTCATCCCCTTTGGGAAGACCTGTGCAGATACAATACCGGCATTCCTTACCCAATAAGGAATCCGGATTGTTTGTGATGGCGATCGTATTGGCACCGTACTTGTTGCAGCGTCTTGCGCACTCCACAACACGGGAACCCGAACCGGAAAAAGAGATCAGGATCACCAGCGGTGTATTGGGTGAATAACCCAGATTCTTGTTTGACAGGATACGGGAGAATTCGATTGCCCGCATTGGATTAGTCTCGATCTTCGTCACGCTCTCAAAAGCAGCCTTGGCGGCAATGCCGGCAAGCCAGCTGTCTCCGCAGCCACTGATAAAGATCTTCTGGGCATCCCAGACCTCCTTCATAGGCAATTTCTCCACCTGCGGCAGGACGGCATCGTAGACGATCTTCGCATATCTTTCCATCGACATCGCCTGTCTCAACAGGGAATTGTCATAGCTTTTTCTATCCATTTTTGTTTTCCTTTTTCATTCTGTCATATATCTCATTTGCGATAGACATCATCTCATTCCTGTTATTGATACTCATATCCAGGAAAGGACCGTACTGTCTGACGTTGTAGGATGCGACCACATTTCCGATGATGCAGGTCATAAGCGGATCATAACCCTCACACCACGCCCATAAGACTGCACCCGTCGATGTATTCCCGCAACCCGTCGGGTCGATCTCTTTGTCCTTATCGACGGTCGAGATCATCGGCACGAAGTACTCCTTATGATCGACGATCATATAAGCTCCTTCGACACCGACACGGTAGAAGACCGGCAGCTCAAGTTCCTTCAACAACGGAATGATCTTTGCATCGCCTTCTTCTTCAAAAAGCAGTTCACATTCATTGCGATTGATGGAAAGGATATCGATCGCCCGGAGATAATATTTCAGACCTTCGATCCCGCCTTCCTTATATGCCTTGTTGGCAGACTTTAAAGAACTTGCCGGGATCTCCCACATGACCTTGCATCCGCCCTTCTTATGTTCAAGAAGGAGCCTGGAATTATCTTCAT
>CADBND010000145.1 GCA_902795875.1 uncultured Erysipelotrichaceae bacterium | reverse complement strand
TGAGCATTCCACTGCTTCGGTCATTCTGAATACAAAGGGAAAATACCGGGATATCCAGGAGGCCAGGGATATCCATTATACGGATATAAGAAGCGATTATCCCAGTGATGTCGTGTTCGCCAATTTCCGCAATATCGTTATGGGGAATATCTCACAAGATAAGGTCTACCGTTCCGCTTCTCCTTGCGACGATCAGCATAAGCGGGCTCCTTATGTGGATGAACTGATCAAGGAAGCAGGTGTTTCTTTCATACTGGATCTGGCGGACAATGATCTGAAGATCGAAAAATATATGGCGGCTGAGGATTTTTCTTCCCCTTATTTTGCGTCGCTGTATGAGGAAGGGAAGGTCTGTCCTCTGGCTTTGTCCATGAATTATCTTTCCGATGATTTTGCGGTAAAGATCGCGGACGGTTTTATCGCGATGGCGGAGAATGAGGGTCCTTATCTGATCCATTGTACGGAGGGGAAGGACCGGACAGGTTTTGTATGTATGTTGCTGGAAGGGCTGGCGGGAGCTTCCTATCAGCAGATCGTGGATGACTACATGCTGACATACGACAATTACTACAAGATCAATAAGGAAAAAGATCCCGCAAAATATCAGGTCATCCTGGAAAAGAATCTGGATGCGATGATCAAGACTGTGATCGGCGATTCCGATGCCGATCCAAAGAACAGCGATCTCTCCTTTTATGCCAGACAGTATCTTTTGAATGCGGGCATGAAGGATGATCAGATCAATGCGCTGCTGGAGAAGTTAAAGTGATCTATATCCTGTCCGATATACATGGTCAGTATGACCGTTTCAAGAAGATGCTGGAGAGGATAGGGTTTTCTTCTTCCGATACGCTTTATGTGTTGGGAGATGTCATAGACCGCGGTCCGGATTCGATCGAAATGCTTCTGGACATCATGGGCAGAGAGAATGTCGTGATGTTTCTGGGGAATCATGAACATATGATGCTGACATATCTGGAGAAAAGCGATACGGTCAGCTGGTTCTATGGGGTGAATGGCGGCAGACAGACGTATTTTTCTTTTCTGGAACAGGATAAAAAGACACAGGAGAGGATCGTCGATTTCCTTTTGAATGATACGCTGATCAAGAAGGATCTCTTTCTGGGAGATAAGCGTTATATCCTTTCCCATACCGGTGTTCTGACCGAAGAGGGAGATGTCTATACCCGCGATCATAAGAATGATCTGATGGGGATACAGGATTTTATCTGGAATATGTCTTATCCGAATACTTCTTCAATAGAGGATCTGCCCAAGACGGAGAAGGAAACGATCTTTGTTTCCGGCCATATCATCACCAGAAGGATCACGGGAGAGGATGAGGTCTATACGAAGTTCTATCCGAATAATTACAGCTGGTATGATATCGACTGCGGCTGTGCAATGGGTAAGGGGTACGGTTATCTGGCTTGTCTGGCAATCGGTGACGATGGTGTTATCAAAGATATTTATTACGTACGATGAATAAAGAAAAGCTTCTGAAAAAAGGAAAGGTCATCATCCTGGCGACCGGTGGGACGATCGCCGGTGTCGGAGAGTCGGGCAAGATCATGGGTTATCAGCCCGGTTCTTTAAGCGTGGATGATCTGTTAAAGGAAGTGCCGCAGCTTAAATCGGTGGCTTTCATTGAGACGATGCAGATCTGCAACGTCAACTCGGATGATATCACCGACCGGATCTGGCTGAAGCTGGCAAGGACGGTCAATGAACTGTCGAAAGATCCGCAGATCGCGGGTTTTGTGATCACGCACGGTACGGATACCCTGGAGGAGACGGCTTACTTCCTCAATCTGGTGGTCAAGACGAAAAAGCCGGTGGTACTGACCGGTTCGATGCGGCCGGCGACGTCGATCTCGGCGGACGGACCGATGAATCTGTATGAGGCGGTCTGTGTTGCGATTTCAGAAAAGGCGATCGGCAAGGGAGTCCTGGCGGTCTTTTCCGATCATATCTATTCCGCAAGACAGGTCTCCAAGCTCAATTCCTTTTCGCTGATGGCGATCTCATCGGGTGAGATGGGAGCCATCGGTATCGTTCGGGACGGGGATGTCCATTTCTATGAGAATCCCGATAAGACTCATACCGTTGATTCCTGTTTTATGGTTGGGGATCTCGAGAAGCTTCCGAAGGTATCGATCTTATATTTCTATGTCGATGCCGATCCGGCATTATTGGAATATGCGATCGCAAACAGCAAAGGCGTGGTCATTGCCGGGGCGGGAGCCGGTGAGTATTCCCTGAAGTTCAAAGAGGCGATCGAAAAGGCGTCTGTGCCGATCGTCATTTCTTCCCGTATCAATGCTTCTCTTGTTCCGGAAAAGACGCTCTTGTCGGAAAGGACGATCGCTGCCGACAATCTGCCACCACAGAAGGCAGCTGTTCTGCTTCGTCTGTGTCTGACTATGGATCTTGGCATCGATGAGATCCGCAAGATCTTTGCGGAATACTGATCTCTATTTTATAAAATAGTTTTAAAAACACATGGCTAAAAAAGGCAGATCCTTGAAGGGACCTGCCTTTTGTGATGAAGTTATTTACAGAGTTTTCCGGTATTCTTTTACGATGTCCATGAACTCTTTGACTCTTTGATAGTCAACGGGGTTTTCGAATTTGCCGTCTTTCTTGAAAGTCGTGGCACATACCGCACCGTCGGAAACAGACAGCTGTCTTACGATGTTGTCTTTGTTGCAGCCGGTATTGCAGAAGATCGGGGTATGATCGACGGCATTTTTGACTTGTGTGAGGACCTGGGTGTCGGTCTCGGTGCCGGCTGTGAGTCCGGATACGCATATCGCATCGGGCTTGCAGTTGAATTCAGTCGTTTTGGCGATCTGCGCAATATCTCTTTCGGCGATGTAGACGGCAGCTTCAGGTACGATGTTGTATAACATTTTGATATGATCGGCACCGATGCGGTGTCTGTGTCTGGCGGTAGCACCGGCGTTGGTGTTCCAGATGCCAAAGTCGGATGCGTAGACGCCGGAAATGATCTCCCTGATAAAGGATCCTCCGACGGCTTTTGCCACTTCAAGAGAGGAGATGGGATCCCAGAGGCAGTTGACGCCAAAGGGGATCTTTACTTCTTCTTTGACACGTCCGATGACGTAGGCCATGGCAGCTAAAGTGATGGGTTCCATCTTGGTCAGATAGGGCAATGAATATTCATTGGAAAACATGATCCCGTCGACTCCACCTTCCTGCAGGACTTTGATGTCTTCCCTGGCTCTTTGAATGATTGCTTCCATTCCCTTTTCTTCATCGTAGTAGGGATCTCCGGGAAGGGGCAGAAGGTGGCACATAGCGATGATGGGTTTTTTCGTATGAAACAGTTCTTCAAGCCAGTTGCTTGTATCCGCAAAGAAATCTAATGGCATGGCGATCGGCCTCCTTAATTATCCTGATTCTATGATAATATAGCTCTCTTTTCCGGTTCAACAGTACGCTTTCAACAGAAAAAAGACAGTATGGCTACTGTCTTATCTGTGAATAAAGGGTTGGGTTATGTAATTGAGATGAAGGTCTTCAAGATGTTTCAGTCCTTCTTCGACGAAGTGGACGTCCAGCAGGTCTTGCGGATCGTGGGCGTCGATGCCGACGACGACCTTGAGGTCGTATTGGGAAAGGATCGTCCAGAAGTCTTTGTTGGGGTACCAGTACTGCTTGCCGTCAGGGAAGTCTTTGAGTCCTTTAGTGACGCCGCGGATGTTGACTTCTACCGGAAGTCCTTCTTCCTGGCATGCCTGACCGATCATGTGGGCGACCTGGCCGCAGGCGTCGGTGAAGGCTTCCTGGCGGTTGAGGAAGACGTCGGGATGACACAGGTAGGTGAACATGCCGGTGTGTACTGCTTCGACGACCTGTCTTCCGTAGATCAGGATCTCTTCTTCACTATTTTTCTGGAAGAAGTGGATCTCTTCGCCGGTCGGTGTGGAGAAATGCTGGCCAAGAAGCATGTAGTCGAGCATCTCAGACAGTTCCTTACGTTCGTCGTGACAATAGGGATAGTATTCGCTTTCCATTCCTAAAAGGATCTCTATCTGATCCTTGTATTTCTCTTTGAGGGACATTACGCTGTCGATATAGCCGGGCAGTTCGTCCCATTCCATATGTGATCTGGGGTTGGAATACTTACGGTATGGCGCATGGTCGGAAAAGCCGAGGACTTTGTATCCGGCTTTGATGGCGGCCTTTACGTATTCTTCGTCGGTGCCTGTTGCGTGTCCGCAGCGGGCTGTGTGGGTGTGATAGTTGTATGGAAACATATCTTTCTTCCCTTTCTATGCCTTTCAATGATATCACAAGAGAAGGCTTTTTCATTTTCAATATTGTCTGAATGAAAAGGCATCGTATGATATCTTAATATTGTAAGAAAAGGAGATCATCATGTCATTTCGCAAGGATTTTTTATGGGGCGGTGCGACAGCTGCCAATCAGATCGAAGGAGCCTGGAATGAGGATGGAAGGGGTCCCGCACTGACCGATGTCACGACGGGTGCAGATGCCACACATCCGCGTATCATCACTTATATCGACAAGGATGGAAAACCGGGAACGCTGACAAGACTGCAGAAACTGCCGGAGGGTGCTCATTATGCCTGCCTGGACGGTTATCTCTATCCCAATCATGAGGCGATCGATTTCTATCATACTTATAAAGAAGACATCAAACTGTTTGCGGAAATGGGTTTCAAGATCTTCCGCATGTCCATATCCTGGTCAAGACTCTATCCGACAGGACTGGAGGAAAAGCCGAATCCGAAAGGCATCGAATTCTATCACAATGTTTTCAATGAACTGAAGAAATATGAGATCGAGCCTTTAGTCACGATCTGGCACTTCGATACGCCTTTGTATCTGGAGGAGAAGCTGGGGGATTGGAAGAATCGGGAACTGATTCCGTTATTTGTGAAGTTCGCAAAGACCTGTTTTGAGGAATACAAAGGCCAGGTGAAATACTGGCTGACGTTCAATGAGATCAACAATACGATCAATTTCCTGCCGGAGGATATGGATGACAGCTATTATCAGGATGCCTACCAGCATCTCCATAATCAGTTCGTCGCTTCGGCAAAGGCAGTAAAGATCGGCCATGAGATCGATCCGGAAAACAAGATCGGCTGTATGATCTGCGGCATCACCTATTATCCCCACAGCGATGATCCCAAGGACATCCTGTTTAACAGACACAAATGGGAGAAGGGCATCTTCTATTGCGGCGATGTGCAATGTTTCGGTCATTATCCGACTTATGCGCAAAGGCTTTGGAAGGAGCACAATGTGAAACTTGATATCACGGAGGACGATATCCGTTCCTTGATGGAGGGTACGGTCGATATGTATACATTCTCTTACTATATGTCCCAGTCCGTTACGACTCACAAGGGTGAGGAAGTCACCAAGGGCAATATGTCTACGGGTACCAGGAACGAATATCTGACTTATTCCGATTGGGGATGGGCGTTCGACCCGGATGGCTTGCAGTACTATCTGGAGATGATCTATGACCGCTACAAGAGGCCGCTGATGGTGGTGGAGAACGGTATCGGTGCTTATGACAAGGTGGAAGAGGACGGATCGATCCACGATCCTTACCGCATCGACTATTTCCGGAAACATATCGCTTCGATGAAGAAGGCAGTTGAAAACGGTGTCGATCTGAGGGCTTATACGACCTGGGGTCCGATCGACCTGGTGGCGGCTTCGACCGGTGAGATGCGGAAACGTTACGGTTTCATCTATGTCGACAAGCACGATGACGGAACAGGAACGCAGAAGCGTTCAAAGAAGGATTCCTTCTACTGGTATAAGAAGGTCATTGAATCAAACGGTGAAGATCTCGATTAGAGGTTCAGGGAGTGAAAACTCCCTTTTTTTGTGTCCGTTTTTTTACCACCCCTTTGCACAGTGGTACTGTAAGATATTTGGACAGTTATCAACCATTAAGTGAAAAAGAGCGAAAAAATTTAAAAAATATGTAAAGTGGCAAAAAGCCATTATTTAAGGGCTAATTCTGTGTTTTTTGTGTGAAAACGGTGTGATTGGAGCCTTAACACGTCACATAAAAGGGTAGTATAATGTAAATGCTTGCGATAGTATCACAGCTATTGATAGAAAGAAGGATAATTGAATGAAAAAAATTCTTATGGTAATGCTAAGCGTTGTTTTGGCATTAACGACTTTTGTCGGCTGTTCTTCTGGTGGCGGAAGCACTCCTGCACCAGCTGCGAACACAGACAACCTT
>CADBND010000144.1 GCA_902795875.1 uncultured Erysipelotrichaceae bacterium | reverse complement strand
GTCTAATTTCTAATGGTACTTGGTATGTAGCACCACCAACTCTTCTTAATTTAAGTTCTAGTTCTGGCATTACATTGTCCAATGCTTTTTCGAATACTTCCATTGGCTGCTGACCAGTTTTCTTTTCTACGATATCGAATGCATTATATAGAATGTTCTGAGCAACACCTTTTTTACCATCTAACATGATTTTGTTGATTAAGCGTGTCACTAGTTTTGAGTTATATATTGGATCTACTAATACATTACGTTTCGCAATATGTCCTTTTCTAGGCATTTTTTAATCTCCTTTCATGTTTTACTTAGGTCTCTTGGCGCCGTAAAGCGAACGACCCTGTTTTCTTCCATCAACACCCGCGCAGTCGAGCGTACCTCTTATGATGTGGTAACGTACACCAGGTAAATCCTTAACACGTCCGCCACGGATCATGACAACCGAGTGTTCCTGAAGATTGTGTCCGATACCCGGAATATAAGCTGTAACTTCCATACCGTTTGATAAACGAACACGGGCATACTTTCTTAAAGCTGAGTTAGGCTTCTTAGGTGTCATCGTACCGACACGGGTGCAGACGCCTCTTTTCTGAGGAGAAGCCAGATCGATAGGACGGTTCTTTAAAGAGTTGTAACCTTTATTTAAAGCCGGAGCCTTTGATTTGAATGTTCTCGCTTTTCTGCCTTTTCTTACTAACTGATTGATTGTTGGCATGTATATCTCCTTTCTTTTCAATGCACACGTTTTCAGGTGTGCCAAGTATCTGACTTATATATGGATCCTCTCGGATCCGTCAGCTTTTTTATATTACCAAAACGTAATGGCCAAATCAAGCAAAAAATGCTTTTTTTATGCACTTTTTTCAATTTCACAGCTTCAGTCGTGCCAAAAATGAAAAAACGTATCCTGATTGAGAAGAGAAGGGTGCTTTACTATAATAATGATAGAGAAAAAAAGAAACAGCGAGGTATTGCTATGCAACAGATCATCACATCTCTTCTGGAAAACGACCTGTACAAGTTTTCAATGGGACAGGCGATCTATCACCAGTTCTCCGACTACAAGACGACGTGGACTTTTAAGTGCCGCAACGAAGGTGTCGTATTCACGAAAGAGATCTTCGAGGAGATCAAACATCAGGTGCGTTTGTATTGTGCGCTGCGTTTTGATGAAGAAGAACTTGCTTATCTCAATGACATCAAGTGGATCAAGGGAAGCTATGTGGATTTCTTGCGTCTGTGGCAGCCCCGTTACGAAGACTTCCATTTTGATCTGGATGATGATGGAAGACTGCATGTGCAGACGACCGGGACCTGGTTAAACACTTCAATGTATGAAGTGCCGACGCTGGCCATCATCAATGAAGTCTATTTCCGTATGACTTACGATTACGATGAACTGTTCCGGCAGTTTAAGGAAAGGGCACTCGCCAAATGCGAGAAGATCCGAAACGGAGAATATGAACTGGAATCCTTCTCTGAATTCGGACTGCGCAGGAGACTTTCTTCGCAAGCGCAGGAGTTCATCGTGTCCAAACTGGCCGAATATCGCAATCCATCGTCCTTCTTTTTAGGAACATCGAACGTCTATCTCGCGAAGAAATACGGGCTGACTCCGGTCGGAACGATGGCTCATGAGTGGATCATGTGCGTAGGACAGGGCGATCACAAGCACAATCCGGCTTATTCCAATTATTATGCACTGAATGCCTGGGTGAAGGAATACGGCGTATTAAACGGTACTGCTTTGACTGATACGATCACGACAGACTGCTTCCTGAGGGATTTCCGTCTGACTTTCGCTACCTTGTTTTCCGGCGTGCGTCACGATTCGTCCGATCCGTTTGCCTGGGGTGACAAGATGCTGGAACATTACCGTTCTCTGGGCATCGATCCGAAAAACAAGCTGCTTCTTTTCTCGGATTCACTGAATCTGGAAAAAGCAACGAAACTTTGCCGCTATTTCAAGGGTAAATGTAAAGTGGCCTTCGGCATCGGGACTTATCTGGCCAACGACACGGAAGTGGATCCGCTGAATATCGTCATGAAGGTGACCCGGTGCAACGGCCAGGATGTCGCCAAGATATCCGACGTCGATGGCAAGTCCATGTGCGAAAACAAAGAATATGTCGATTATCTGCAAAGAAGTATCGACTGGCGTATGAATAACGAGGGGGTCAAAAATGTTTGATGCGAAAAAAGAAACGGAAAGGATCATAGCATTCGTCCGTGACTATTATGAAAAAAATCATCTGAAAGGTGCAGTCTTAGGAATATCCGGAGGAAAGGATTCCGGTGTTGTCGCTGCGATCATGTGTGCAGCACTTGGAAAAGAGAATGTAGTGGGAGTGACGCTTCCCTGTCATTCCAAGGATGCGGACAGGAATGATGCGCTCCTTGTTGCGGAAAAGTTCGGTTTTGAGATGCTCAACATCGATCTGACTTCTGTCTTTGATGCTTTCAAAAACGAAGCCGGAAAACTGGGCGATTTTACTGAAGAAGAATTGAAGAATTCCGATATCAATCTCAAACCGCGTCTTCGTATGGCAAGCGTCTATTATCTGGCGGCGTTACTTTCGGCGACCAGAGGAGGGACTTATATCGTTCCGGGAACTTCCAACGCCTGCGAGCTTTATGTGGGCTATTTCACTAAAGGCGGTGATTCGGTATATGATATCGCACCGATCTATTCGTTGACAGTCGATGAGGTCATCAAGGTCGGTGAAGTGCTCGGTGTTCCGGAAAAAGTGCTTTACCGTACACCGGACGATGGTATCTCCGGGCTCAGTGATGAGGATAAGCTCGGTGTGAAATACGCCGATATCGGAAAAGTGATCTGCGGGGAAGAGATCGATGAGAAGGAACGTGAAAAGATCGAAAGACTGCACAAAGCTTCCGCTCACAAGTTCAATATCCCTGTATACAGGAAAGAAAGATAGGATGAAACGCATCGGGATCTACGTCGGTTCCTTCAATCCCGTACATAAGGGACATATCGCGATCGCAAAAGCCTGCATCGACCAGAAACTGGTGGATGAAGTCTGGATCATCGCGACCGGTTCCTATTGGAATAAGAACGATCTCTATCCTTTGAAGGACCGCATCGCCATGCTGAAACTGGCTGCCGGATCAGGGATCGTGATCGATGAGACATACAATGATCTTCCTTATACTTATATGATCTTTCGAAGACTGAAGAAGGATCATCCTGATAAGAGTTTTTCCTTGATACTGGGAGCGGACAATCTCCCCCGATTCAGGGAATGGAGAAACTATGAGGAACTTCTGGATTATGAGTTCCTCGTCTTGCCCAGAGACGATATCGGGAAAGAAGAGATCGCGCAGATCATGAAAGATATGGGCAAGAATGATTATAGGATCCTCAAACTGAAACAGATCGATATCAGTTCCACATATATTCGAAAACACCTGAATGATCACGATCTGATCAAAGATATGATCGATGAAGATGTATATCGATATCTCATAGAAATGGAGAAAGACTTACATGCAGCATGAGATCACAAACAGACATCCTTTGTTGGACGAGAACGGGCATCTGATCGAGACAGGATATGCGAAAAGCCTGATCCTGGATTATGATCGTAAGGCGATCAAGGCCAATTCACTCAGGATCAAGGAGTGGGACTATTATCTCGTATACAATGAAGATCACGCCGTTGCGCTGACGGTCGATGACAATTCCTACATGGCACTCGATTCGATCTCACTGATCGATTTTCACAAACCGTGTGAACACACCAATTCGCCGATGAAGGTAATGACTTTAGGAAAACGCAATTTTCCTTCTTCTTCTTTGAATGGCGATGTGAAAGGGGATGGAAAGGGATATCGGATCGAATTCCGTCATGAAGGAAACGATCGGATCTTAGATTTTGAAATGGAAAACTTCTTTGAAGGAAAACCGATCAAAGGGATCATCCGTCTTGAAAAAAAGGATGATGATTCGATGGTGATCGTCACACCTTACAAAGAAAGCAAAGTCCATTTCTATTACAACCAGAAGATCAACTGCATGCCCGCTGAGGGCAAGGTCTTCTTTGACGGTAAAGAATACATATTTAATAAGGAAGACAGTTTCGGGACACTCGACTGGGGAAGAGGTGTCTGGACCTACAAGAACACCTGGTATTGGGGTTCTGCTTCCGGTGTGGTGAATGGAAGACGATTCGGCTTCAATATCGGATACGGATTCGGTGACACTTCCGCCGCCAGTGAAAACATGCTGTTTTACGACGGAAAGGCACACAAACTTTCGAAAGTCGTATTCAATATCCCGCAGAAGAACGGAAAGGACGATTTCCTTTCTGACTGGACCTTTACTTCGGATGACGGACGTTTTGAGATGGATTTCCATCCGATCATCGACCGTGCAGCGAACACTGATTTTGTGATCCTTGGTTCAAACCAGCATCAGGTATTTGGAAGGTTCTCCGGAACCGCAACACTTGACGATGGAAGTATCCTTGAAGTGAAAGACCTGCTTGGTTTTGCGGAAAAGGTATCCAATAAATGGTAACTTAAAAAAACCTGTTTCATATACGTGAAACAGGTTTTTTTCTTTCTAGTCGGCGAGTGATCCAAACGGGTCCCATGGATCAAGCACGACCGGTTTTTTCTTCAATGCGGCGAGCTGTTTTTTGTTCAGATATTTCTTGTGAACGACAGCTTCGAACACATATCTGTCGAACCAGGTATCCGAAGCGATGAAGAAGCCTTTGATGCCGGCTTTTTCACCCCATGAGTTTTCGATCTTCCAGCGTGTCGGCTTGTTTTTGACCAGATTCACACCGGTGAACACCATGGCGTGGTTCATTGCCGATTCACACGTATCCAGCATTTCTGCCTTGTCCATATCCAGATCCATGCGCAGGGTATTCTCCAGGTCATAGC
>CADBND010000143.1 GCA_902795875.1 uncultured Erysipelotrichaceae bacterium | reverse complement strand
TGACGAGCTTGTTTTTATCCTGTGGTGTGACGGAGGACAGATATTCGTCAATGCCGAGTTTTGCGGCGATGTTTCTGGCTGTGAGATCATTGTCACCGGTGCACATGATCGGTGTGATCCCTCGTTTCTTCAGTGAGCTTATCGCAAATACGGATGTCTCTTTCAATACGTCTGCCAGGTATACCATGCCTAAGAGCTTGTCGTTTTTGCCTACGCAGATAAAGGAATAGTTGTTGTTTACGGCTTCATCGATATCCGCCTGTACGGGCGAAGTGAAACGGCTGATGAGCTTGAGGTTTCCGGCATAATAGATGTCGTTTCCGTTTCTCGCTTCGAGACCTTCCGAAGAGATCTGCTGCAGCTGATCGAAATGCATCTTGCCGTCAGGATATCCGGATACGATCGCCTTAGCAATGGGATGATCGGAGTTCTTCTCAAGGGAAGAGAGGACTTCGATGAATTGGGGATCGTACTGTTTTATATCGATGATCTCAAGCTTGTTTTTCGTCAATGTGCCGGTCTTGTCCAGAACGACATATTTGAGTTTTCCGGCAACTTCCAGGATCTCAGGGTTCTTGATCAGAACACCGTTTTTTGCGGCATTCCCGGTAGCGACCATGACAGCGGCCGGTGTGGCCAGACCAAGTGCGCACGGACAGGAGATGACCAGCACGGAAAGAGCGAAATTGAGAGCTCTTTCGATATCTTTATCGACGATCATCCAGATGATGAAGGTCAATAAGGAGATGCCTATGACGGTGAATACGAAGTAATTGGATACACGGTCCGCGAAACGTTCGACCGGGATCTTGGCCATGGTGGCCTGCTTGGTCATGAATATGATCTTGGACAGGGTGGTCTGCGTTGCGTTTTTAGAGACTTCCACCCGGATCTGCCCGGACAGGTTCACAGTTCCGCCGATTACCTCGTCGCCGACTGCTTTATTCTGTGGAAGAGACTCGCCGGTGATCATCGATTCATCGACCTGGGAGATCCCCGCAATGACTTTCCCGTCCTGCGGGATCGACTCGCCGGGTTTGACCAGTACCAGATCACCTTTCTTGAGGTCATCGATCTTGATGACCCTGACTTCTTCTCCGTCGATCAGATTGGCTTGCATCGGGATCAGGGTCGCAAGGCCACGTATCGTTTTGGCGGCCTTTTTCTTATTGTTTCCTTCTATGTATTTTCCGATGGATACGATAACCAAGATCATCGCGGCTGTTTCGAAATAGAGATGGTACTCCTGATTGTCAGAGAACAGGACATAGAGGGAATAGAGATAGGACACCAGGGAAGAGATGGATACCAGTGAATCCATGTTGGGATGAAGTTTGAACAAAGAGCGGAACCCCGACTTGTAATAGTGCAGATTCAGAAGGATCACGATCGTACATAAAACAAGCTGTATATATTTTCCATAGTGCGGAACATGAATACCGAACATATGTCCCATTGAAAAATACATCAGAATGAGGACAAGGATCGCAGATACGATCATGATGATCTTTGAAGTATCGACTTCGTTTTTCTTGTTTATGACCAGTTCATAACCGGCATCGGCGACTGCTTTGGCCATTTTTTCTTCATTTGTCTGTGTTTCGTCAAAGGTGACGAAGGCTTCGTTTTCCAGGAGATTGATCTTGCAATCGGAAACGCCCGGTGTGTTTTTCAAGGCCTTTTCAACGTTGCTTTTGCAGATGACGCAGGTCATCCCTTTTACTTCATAAGTCTTTTCCATATATACCCCCCCAGGGTATTTTTATTTTAGCACTTTGTACTGTGCAAGTGAAGTATAATGATAATATGAGCAGTCCATTATATATAAGAAGCGTCTACAGTCTGCTTTCTTCGATGTGCTCTGTCGAAGGTATCGTTTCCTTTGGCAGGCAATACGGTTACGAGGCTCTTGGTCTGGTCGACAGGAACGTTCTGGCCGGAGCGATGGCTTTCAAGAAAGCGTGTGAAAAAGCGCATATCAAGCCGGTCTACGGATTGGAGTTTGATGTGAAAGCGGATGAAAGGACATATACTTCCGTCCTCTATGCAAAAAATGATGATGGCTATCGGAACCTGATGGCTCTTTCGTCTTACATCTGTACAAACGGGATTGCGCCGATCGATGTCGAAACGCTTAATAAATATAAGGAAGACTGTGTGCTTTGTCTTCTTTCTGACAGCATGCCTTTGACACACGCGGCAGACAAAGGGGAAGATCTTAGCTTGGCGCTTGTGAAACAGAAAGAGATGTTTGGCGATTATATCGTCGCTTTTATCGATCACGATATCGCCGCAAATGCCAGACGTGATCAGATCCTGAAACCCGTTTTGAAGAAGGCGGGCATTATGGCGATCGCTTTGAGCAGGACCTTCTACCTGCAAAGAGACGATCACGAGGAATTCAACGTCCTGCGTTGTATAAGGGATAAACAGATCCTCGATGATGTCAACAGTATCGAAGAAAGCGGCAGACACTTTCTCGATCCAAATGAATACGAACAGCTATATGAAAAAGAAGAGCTGGATAATTGTGACAGACTTGTTTCGATGTGTAATGTGACGATGTCATACAGCACTTCATTGCCGGTCTATGAGAACCGTAAAGGCATCGAATCAAAGGACTATCTCGTCCTTCTTTGCCGCGAAGGGCTGAAAAGAAGACTAAAAGGAAATGTCACGGAGGCCTATCGCAAGCGTCTCGATTACGAATTGAGCGTCATTCTGAAGATGCATTTCGAGGACTATTTCCTGATCGTTTATGATTTCATCCTCTATGCCAAGAAAAACAAGATCATGGTCGGACCGGGAAGAGGATCAGCTGCGGGGTCCCTGGTCTCTTATTGTCTGGGGATCACCGAGATCGATCCTTTGCGCTACGGCTTGATCTTTGAAAGATTCTTAAATCCTGAAAGGATCTCAATGCCTGATATCGATACCGATTTTCCTGATGACAGAAGGGATGAGGTGATCGCCTATGTAAGAGACCGTTACGGCGCCGATCATGTCGGTCACATCATAACCTACGGAACGCTCAAGGCCAAACAGGTATTGCGGGATGTCGGAAGAGTATTGGATCTGCCTAATCGCGAGGTCGATGCCATCTGCAAACTGATCCCGAATGTACAGGATATGGATCTGAACAAAGCATACGAGACCATCCCTTTGTTCAAACAGAAGATCGAGTCGGACAGCCGTTTCCGCCGTCTTTACAGAATATCGAGAAAACTGGAGTTTTTCCCACGCCATGAGTCGACGCATGCGGCCGGTATCGTCATGTCCCGGAAACCGCTCTATGAGATCGTCCCGATAACGAAGATCGAAAACGATCTCTACTCCACACAGTATACGATGGAACATCTGGAAGAGTTCGGTCTGATCAAGATGGACTTCCTGGGACTCAGGAA
This sequence comes from uncultured Erysipelotrichaceae bacterium, assembly GCA_902795875.1. Taxonomy (GTDB): domain Bacteria; phylum Bacillota_I; class Bacilli_A; order Erysipelotrichales; family Erysipelotrichaceae; genus Colivicinus. The sequence goes on along the minus strand of CADBND010000143.1, from coordinate 249 downwards.
CCTGGGTATCATCACCGAGATCGTCGATGAGATAAACAAGAAGGAGCCTTTCGACATCCGCACTATTCCTTTGGATGACAGAAAGACGTTCGATCTGATCGATTCGGTCAATGTATTGGGTATCTTCCAGCTTGAATCGGGTGGGATGCGCAACCTTATCAGAAAGATGCGTCCGCGCAATTTCGAAGAGATCGGCATGACGATTGCTTTATACAGACCCGGTCCGATGAAAAATATTCCGACCTTCCT
>CADBND010000142.1 GCA_902795875.1 uncultured Erysipelotrichaceae bacterium | reverse complement strand
TTCTTGTCCAGGAACAGGATGTGGTGATTCGCAACCAATGTCGTCAGCTGCAGATCGCCGTTCTTCGGATGGATCGTAAGATCCTTTTCACCCTGCTGCGCCATCCACAAAGGCATCTGTGCTACACCGTAGAAATAGATATTGTCCTGACCGATGAACTGGAATACGGTCGCATCCTTGTCACACCAATATTTCTTCCATTCATCCTCTGACATCCCTTTTCTCTTGAAATATGCCTTGGTGAAAGAGATCGGTGCCCAAAGGCTCTCCGGCCATACCCAGACTGTCAGATCTTCTTCATCTTCCAGTTTGGGAGCCTTGACGCCCCATTCGATATTGCCGGTAAGACGAAGTGGGACCAGTGTCTTTCCTGTACGGTAATGGATACCGGCATTGGTAAGGATCGGACAGGCCTTTTCTCTGAGTTCGAGCTTATCGAAGCTGACTGTAAAGCTGCCCTTGATATTCCCGAGATCGGAATTCTCATGCGCAGGCAGATCCTTTTCGATCGCTTTGTACTGGTCAAGGAACTTCTCCTGAATATAGATGACCGGTGCACCGAGAGATTCTTCCATCGTCTCCGCAACGATCCTGCGTACATTCTTCTTCGTTTTGATGTCCTCGACATATTCCTTGAGCAGAGAATTGAATTCTGTCAGCTTGAAATACCAGTTGGTGACGTCCCGCATCTCCGGCGTCTCACCCGACAAAGTCGATTTGGGATCGATCAGTTCTTCCGGCATGTACTGATGTCCGAGGTCGCACTCATCCGCATAGCCCTTTTCCGACTGACAGTGTTCGATCGGACATTTGCCTACGACCTGACGGCCATTTAGGAAACAGTGATATTTGGGATCATAGAACTGTTTGGTCACCAGCTTTTCAAGCCAGCCATTCTTGTACAGATTCCTTATGAATTCGTCTGTCTCTTCCTGATGGACTTCCTTGGTATCCCCAAGTCCCGAAGCACCGAAAAGATCCAAAGAGATCCGATAATCGCGCAGTGTCTTTTCTTGCGCATCATGGTTCTCTCTCACATAATCTTCAATGCTGCCCGTATATCCTTCGCTTTCGACCTTTTTTCTGTATCCCTCGGCGATCGGCGAACCGTAACAGTCCGTGCCGGATACAAAGACGACATTCTCCTTGCCGATACGGTCTCTGAGAAAGCGTGCAAATACATCCGCATGGACAAACATTCCGCCTACATGACCGAAATGAAGGGTCTTATTGCCATAAGGCATACCTCCGGTCACGACAGCGCGTTTCGGGAATTCAGGACGTGGACGACGTTCCATAATCTGTTCTCCTCTCAAGTAAAATCACTTACTTATTATAACAAGTCTTTTTTCAATTCGTATCAGAGATCGTAATAGAGCTTAAACTCCGCAGGATGTGGGATCTTTTCGACCTCTTTGTTTTCCTTTTCGATCGTATCGATCCAGTTATGGATAAGCTGTCTGCTGAAGACGTTGCCCCGTAACAGATATTCGTGGTCGTTTTTCAAAGCTTCGACCGCCTCCGTAAGACTGGCTGGCAGATGTTCCAGCTTTTCCTTTTCTTCCTTCGAAAGATCATAAAGATTCAGATCGAAAGGCCCCCAGTTGTGATCCTTGGGATCGATCTTATTCACGATCCCGTCGATCCCTGCCATTAAGATCGCCGCAAAAGCGTAATACGGATTGCAAGTGGCATCGGGAGAACGCAGTTCAAAACGGACCGCATCTTCGCTCTTGGCGTAGCTCGGTATCCGCACGATCGCACTTCTGTTGGCGGAAGCATAACCGATCGTGACCGGTGCTTCAAAACCCGGTACCAGACGCCGATAGGAATTTGTGGAAGGATCGCAGAAGGCACAAAGCGATGCGCTGTGTTTCAAAAGACCGCCGATGAAATACATGGCCTCCTTTGAAAGATCGCCGTATCTGCCTTTTTCATAAAAGAGATTTCTGCCATTCTTTTTTAAAATCATATGTACATGCATGCCATTGCCTGCTTCCGAGCCGATCGGTTTAGGCATGAATGTCGCCGTATAGCCTTCTCTGGAAGCCGCATTCCGGATCAGATATTTGGCCTTCATCGTATCATCCGCCAGTTTGCATACTTCACCCAGTTCCACCTCGATCTCCATCTGGCCGCTTCCGCCTACCTCATGGTGATGATACTTGACCCGGATACCCGCATCTGCCATCAGTTCACAGATCTCATTCCTGAGATCGAAGAAGACATCCCGGGGCTGATCGATGTGGTAGCCATCCCTTCCCTGATTGTGATAGCCATTGGAGCCTTCCGCCTTGGAAGACCATTCCGATTCCTGGGAATAAAGTCTGGAAGAGACTTCATCCGCTGCGATCTTATAGTTCATCGCATCAAAAAGAGAGAATTCATATTCCGGACCGACGATCATCTCATCGGCGATCCCACTTTCCTTCATGTATCCGACGGCTGCCTTGATCACATTGCGCGGATATTGGTCAAAGGGACGATTTTCTTCCTTTTCGATCACACAGACATTGGCCATCATACACAGTGTCGAAATATTTGAAAACGGCTCGATAAAAGCGCTCTCCAGATCGGGATAGAAGACCATATCCGACTTCTCCACGCTGGCATATCCGTAATTCGACGCATCAAAACCGACGCCATCTCTCATGAGCTTTTCATTCAGCCTTTCCGCAGGGATGACCAAATGCCGGAAACGTCCGCGCAGATCCACAAGTTTCAGATCGATGAAACGCACATTGTTCTCTTCGATATATCTTTCAGTCTCTTTGATATTTTTAAACATGTTATACTCCTTATCTTCATTATAAAGCATTCATACTATAATTAATTTATGGAGAAGTACCTCTTGACTATAATGGGAAGCTGTCTGGACAGCTTCTACCAAACCGACTCCATTCCTGTCGAAGGAGACTTTTCGCACGTCCGTTTTCTGAAAAAGATGGCCGGAGGCTGTCCCCTCAATGTCGGCGCCGTATGTGCCTCCAAGGGAAAGAAAGTCAAGGCACTCGACATGTTGGGAAAAGAGGATGAAAGTACAGACTTCCTTCTGAAAGAAATGGAAAGACTCTCACTCGACACCGAAAACATCGTGATCAAAAAAGGTGTCGTGAACGGACAGGTCCTGCTGTTCCTGACGAAAGCACAGCGAACGATGTTCATCATCGATCCGATCCGCCCGGCATTTATAGTCGATGAAAAAATGCAGGAACTGTTAAACCATGCGCAATACATCTATTCCCTGATGCATATGATAAACCGCTCCTTTTCTTCCCTCGATCCTTTGATTGAAGCGAAACGAAGCGGTGCCCGGATCATCCTCGACGGTTCCAGCAAGTATGACGATCCAAGCCGGGTAAAGATACTCTATGAACTTGCGGAC
>CADBND010000141.1 GCA_902795875.1 uncultured Erysipelotrichaceae bacterium | reverse complement strand
TCCATCATCGTTCAGTTCTGGACACAGAAGTGCTATATTCCTGAAGAACTGCAGTCCAATGATCAGCTGCGTTACCAGATCAATCACCATATGAATCTGGCACATGCGATCGCCTGCAACCTGGTACATGAACTTGTACCGGGGGGCCTTGTCGGTGCGGCACTTGGCTATGCGCCGATCTATCCGCTGACTTCAAAACCACAGGATGCGATCGCCGCATTGAATGCACAGATGCTGCAGAACGATTATTATACCGACATCTATTTCAAGGGTGTGTATAACAAGGCTGCGCAGCATTATCTGGAGGAACACGGTCTGGCTCCGAAGATCGAAGAAGGAGATATGGAACTGATCGCTTCCGGTACTTCCGACTTTCTTGCGTTAAACTATTACTATTCCGGCTGTGCCTGCTGGATGGAAGATGACGGAACAGTCAGATTCCACTGGGCAGGAGTCAACCGTGAAGGAAAGAAAGGTGCCACTTCCACTCTGGAACAGCAGCCCGGCTTCTATCAGATGTGCAAGAATCCGAACCTGGATACGACAGACTGGGACTGGGCGATCGATCCGATCGGTATGGAATACATGTTGAGAGATCTCTATAACCGCTACAATAAGCCGCTGATGATTACCGAAAACGGATTGGGCGCATATGATACACTTACAGTAGATGGAAAGATCCACGACGACTACCGGATCGACTATCTTAAAAAGCACATTGCGGCGATGCACAAGGCAATGGAATACGGCGTTGAAATGATCGCCTACTGTCCTTGGTCGGCAATTGACCTGCTCTCCACATCCAACGGCGTCAAAAAGAGATACGGCTTTATCTATGTCGACAGAACGGATGACGATCCGAAACAATGTGAGAGAATGAGAAAGGATTCTTTCTACTGGTACCAGAAAGTCATTGCCTCCAACGGCGAAGACCTCGATTGATTTTTTCCGAAACAGCTGTCTGAGTGATCGGACAGCCTTTTAAAAGAAAGGAGACAAACATGAAACAGCTAAAAGAAGGTTTCCCGGAGAACTTTCTCTGGGGCGGCGCGATTGCGGCCTGTCAGGCCGAAGGTGCCTGGGATCTTGACGGCAGAGGCCCGTCGACCTCCGACATTCACAGATACGACGATCACATGGATCAGGCCCACATCGAAAAGGAGGGTGGAGACACGCTTGAAGGAATCCGCTTCGCCCTGAACGACAAGGAAGGCTATTATCCGAAAAGATACGGCATTGATTTCTATCACACTTTTAAGGAAGATCTGGCCTACATGAAGGAGATGGGCTTCAAGGCATTCAGGGCCTCAATCTCCTGGTCGAGGATCTTCCCGGAAGGCGATGAAGAAACGCCGAACGAGGCCGGCCTGAAATTCTATGATGAACTGATCGATGAGATCATCAAAGACGGCATGGAACCGGTCATCACGATGTGCCACTACGACATCCCACTGGGACTGGTCACAAAGTACGGCGGTTTCGCCAACCGGAAAGTCATCGACTTCTTCGTCAGATACGCAACCCTCCTTCTTGAAAGATACAGGGGAAAGGTAAAGTACTGGATCGTCTGCAACCAGGTCAACCTCTTGCCGACCGTCATGTTTGGCTCTTTGGGCATCTATGATGATCAGGTGGCGCCGGAGAAGATGGAAGAGACCATGTACCAGGCGGTCCACAACCAGTTTGTCGCCTGCGCGAAAGTCAAGCGGCTTGCACCATCGATCGACCCGGAAGCGATACTGGGAACGATGATCGCGGACGGTACGATGTATCCCGCTTCCTGCAAGCCGGAAGACGTCATCGCCTGTATGAACAAGAACCGCATCCAGCAGTACTTCTTCACCGATGTACAGCTCAGGGGCGAGTATCCGGTCTACATGCTCAGATACTTCAAAAACAACAACATCCACGTCGATATTTCCGAAGAGGACGAAAAGCTCCTGAAGGAAAACACGATGGATTACCTGGCGATGTCCTTCTACTCGACGTCGATCGTCGATGCGAAGAAGGATGGCATCAAGCCCTACGTCGCCTCGCAGAACCCCAACCTCGAACCCACGCCCTGGGAGTGGCGCGCCGACCCGCAGGGTCTTTACAATGCGCTGTGCCAACTCTCTGACAGGTACCACGTTCCTCTGATGATTGCCGAAAACGGCTTCGGTGCCTACGACACCGTTGAAGCGGACGGTTCCATCCACGACGAGTACCGCATCGACTATCTGAGAAAGCACATTGCGCAGGTCAGACACGCAATCGAAGACGGCGCCGAGGTCTTCTCCTATCTCAGCTGGGGACCGATTGACATCGTATCCTCATCCAGCGCCCAGATGTCAAAGAGATATGGCTATGTCTATGTCGATTTCGATGACCATGGAAAGGGGACGGGAAGAAGGATGAAGAAGGATTCCTTCGAGTGGTACAGAAAAGTCATCGCAAGTAACGGGGAAGAACT
>CADBND010000140.1 GCA_902795875.1 uncultured Erysipelotrichaceae bacterium | reverse complement strand
TCTGATCGGTGCACTGGCAGATCCCAATTTCGGTACCTGTATCCAGCATATCGAACGATACCAGATGGCGATGTCTTCCAAAGGACATCAGTTGATCAATGAATACGATAGGAAATATAAGAAAGAGAAGGATGTCTCTTTACTGGAAGAGGCAAACGAAAAGACCTGTGAAATGGCCAGGAAGGAGACTTCTTCGACCTTGAGCAAGGTGCTTTATGACGCAAGTCTGCATATGAAATGCGGATATTCACGTTCGGATAATTAGCCTCCTGAGGGTGGCTTTTTATCATAAGAAAAAGGAAGGACAAAAATGGATCAGAAGCAGTATTGGGATCTTGTCAGTAATACGAAGCAGTTCACGACGCCTTTTCAGGAAGATGTCTTTTCCCGTTTTGTGGGAAAGGATAATATGATCGTCGATGTGGGTTGCGGATACGGGCGTATCCTCAAACAGCTCTCGGATCTGGGATATGAGAAACTGATCGGTTTCGATCATTCGATCGGGATGGTGGAAAGAGGTAAAAGAGAGTATCCGCAGCTGGATCTGCGTCTGATGGAAGGGGAAAAGATCGATCTGAAAGAGGAAAGCGTCGATGCGGTGATCCTGTTTGCGGTATTGACCTGCATCGTTTCCGATGAGAAGCAGAAGAAACTGATCAGTGAGATCGAAAGGATACTGCGGCCGGGCGGCATCCTTTATGTCAACGATTTTCTGCTTAACGAAGATGAAAGAAACCGGAAACGCTATGAAGCGTATGAGGACCGTTTCGGCGTCTATGGGGCGTTCGAACTCTCGGAAGGAGCACAGGTCCGTCATCACAGTAAGGAACATATCGATAAATTGCTTTCATCTTTTCGAGAGGAAGTTTTTGAACCGGTCACTTTTACAACGATGAACGGGAACCGTTCCAACGGTTTCTTCTATATCGGAAGCAGACAGGGATAATAAATCTCCGTCTGCTTAAGCGATGATACTATAATGGAAGCGGAGGGAGACTTATGAACAACAGGACAAAAAAACTTGTTTTTACTGCGATGTTTGCGGTGATAAATTATGTTGCGTTTACCTACGGTAAGATCACGATACCGGTCACGGCAGGTACTTCGACTGCGATCCATATCGCCAACGCGATCGTGGTCTTGTCTTCGTGGTTCCTGGGACCGGTCTATGGCGGTCTTGCGGGTGCGATCGGTCTTTCGATCGCCGATGTTCTCGATCCGCGTTACATCGCTTCTGCTCCTAAGACTTTCCTTTTGAAGTTCATGATCGGTCTGATTTCAGGTCTGGTCGCGAAGCACTTCCATCTGAGGGAAAAGGAAGAGAAAAAGGAGATCATCCTGGTCACGACGACAGCGGCGATCGCGGGACTGGGTTTCAATGTGTTTGCCGATCCGATCGTCGGTTATCTTTACCGCAACTATCTTCTCGGGATCCCACAGGAGGCGGCGAAGATCATTGCTACCTGGGTGGCGGGTGCTACAGCGATCAATGCGGTCGTCTGCGTATTCGTTTCCGTGATCCTGTATCTGGCATTGTATAAATCATTCCTGCCTCGTTTGCCAAAGGATGAGTGATAGGAAAAGTGATATGAAAATAATCGTTATTGACGGACAGGGCGGCAATATCGGAAGACAGATGGTCAAAAGCATCCGGGAGAGGTTCCCTGATGTCTATATCCGGGCTATCGGTACCAATTCAATAGCCACCGGAAACATGCTGAAGGGAGGAGCTGATGAGGCGGCGACGGGTGAGAATGCCCTGATCGTTGCCTGCAAGGCAGCCGATATCATCGTCGGTCCGATCGGAATCATCGTTCCCGATGCGCTTCTGGGAGAGGTGAGTCCCGCTATGGCAAAGGCAGTCGGTGAGAGTGCCGCCAAGAAGGTGCTCATTCCTATGAACAAGTGTGATGTATTGATCCCGGGTGTTGAAGACAAGAGTACCGGAGAATTGTTGAATGACGCATTGAAGATGATTTCTGCTATAATGGATTAGTACTCCGCAGGAAGCGGGGTCATCAGGCTGAAGCGTCATCATCTTAAAGAGTATCCGATATCATGAAGGTATCGTCGTTCCGGAAAGGAATGGATACCTTTTATTTTTGGAGAAAGATATTATGAACAAAACGAAACAACTGGTACTGACTGCGTTATTCATTGCGATCGGCGTAGTCCTTCCGCAGGCTTTCCACATGATCCCGAATGCCGGCAGTGTCATATTGCCGATGCACATCCCTGTACTGATCTCGGGATTTGCTGTAGGTCCCGTATACGGACTTATATGTGGCATCCTGACACCGGTACTGTCCCATTTCATCTTCGGGATGCCTCCGGTTCCTGTACTTCCGGGTATGGTCTGCGAGCTGGCAGTATACGGTCTGATGACCGGCCTTCTCAATAAGCTCATCAAGATGGAAAACAGACTGGCAAAGGCTTACTGTGTCCTGATCCTGGCCATGCTGGCAGGAAGAGTCACATACGGTATCCTGAATTCTCTGGTCTTCAGAGCAGGCTCGTATTCGATGTCTGCCTGGGTCTCTGCTGCTTTCATTACGGCGATCCCGGGTATCATCATCCAGCTTGTGCTGATCCCGATCCTGGTCAGCAGACTGCAGGCAGCGAAGCTCTTCGATTAAGAAAGAAAAAGAATAAGAAAAAGCCTGTTTGTCCGGGAAGGACAGACAGGCTTTTTCAGAAAGGGAAAACGCGGCATGCGTTTTTTATTATTCGATCGTAACAGTCTGTTTTGTTTCGATGGATTTCTGTTCCTTGGAAGGAAGGACGATATTCAGGATACCGTTTTCGAATCTTGCCTTGACATCTTCGGCTTTGATGTTTTCACCGACATAGAAGCTTCTTGAGCAGGTACCGAATCTTCTTTCAGAACGGATCAGATTGCCTTTCGCATCCTTTTCTTCATTGGATGCGTTGTGTGTAGCCTTGATGTTCAGATATCCGTCTGTCAGATCCATCTGTACATCTTCCTTGGTGTAACCAGGCAGTTCTATATCGAGATTGTAGTAACCGTTTTTCTCATATACATCAGTTCTCATTACATTGTTGTTATATGCTGTCTCTTTCGGGAAGAAACCGTCGAACATATCATCAAATACATCTAAACTTCTAGGAAAATACTTCATTTTCATTACCTCCTGTCTGGGGACTTTCTTTACCCCACACCTATATAGTAGCACAAAGATTAGCACTGTCAAGCATAAAGTGCTAGCAAGAATGATAAAGAAGTGCTAAATACGTTCCGTTATATAATAAAGGCATAAACAGAGAGGTGAATGCTATGTCACTATTGTCCATGTATATCCGCTATTCCTTTAAAAAAGGGGATGATGAAAGGGATGCGGGTCTTACGACTCCTGCGGAAGTGAGAAGATATGACGATATCGTATATGGAAAAGATCCGAAATGGAATCGTCTGGATGTGTACCGGCCTAAGGATACGGATGGAAAGCTGCCGGTCATCGTTTCGGTACACGGTGGCGGATGGGTATATGGAGACAAGGAGAGATATCAGTATTATTGTCTCGATCTGGCAAGAAGAGGCTTTGCGGTCGTCAATTATACTTACGGTCTGGCTCCGCGATTCAAATATCCTTCCCAGCTTGATGATACCAATGAGGTATTCGAATGGGTGATGAAACATGCGGATGAATACGGCCTGGATAGAGAAAACATATTCGCTGTCGGAGACAGTGCAGGCGGACATCTGCTTGCCTTGTATGCATCATTTTTGAATAACGATGAGATGGCTTCTGCTTACGATCTCAAAAGGCCTGAAGGTCTTAAACTAAAGGGTCTTGCGTTGAACTGTGGTGTCTATCAGATCGATTTTGAAGAAAAGGGTATGATGAAGACTCTGATGTCTGATCTTCTCAAGGGGAAGGTCACGGCAGAAAGACTGAAACAGATCTCACCGATCTATTTTGTGAATGAAAAGTTTCCACCTTGTATCGTTATGACTGCCGAGGGTGATTTCCTCAAGGAACAGGCTATGCCTATGGTGAACAGCCTGAAGGAAAAGGGCGTGGATGTCACATATAAGTATTATGGAGATGAAAACAATGTCCTGGGACATGTCTTTCATCTGCGGATCAAAGAAAAGAACGCCATCCTGTGCAATGACGAGGAATGTGCGTTCTTTAAGAGTCTTATTTCGAAGTGATGAGTCTTTCGCCGTTTTGACGGAAAGAGATGTCGCCGAATCTTTCGATGAAAAATCGGCCTTCTTCATATACAAGAGAAGTGAGCGATGCGTTTTCAGGAAGCCCTCTGGATAGCGCATCGGGATCTAAGCCGGAACAGACTGCGACGATCGCAAAAGAGGAGGTCGATACCAGGATGTTTCCTTCTGTGTATCTTTGGGCGATCATTTCCAGTCCTTCCATGAATCTTTTCCGTACCCGATCGGCACCTTCAAAGGTTCCGGTCTCATCGTTTCGCATGAGTCTTTCCGCGATCTCAAGATCGTTATAGTATTTATAGAGTCCTTCGTAGCCGTCAAAGGGAAGGCCGAGTTCTTCGTAGAGTGGCCCGAGCAGGTCTTCATAAGTTCCGCCGTCGTATTTCCCATAATCCATTTCGTTGAAATGGGCATCGCTTTGAATGGAGATGGGGTCTCTGTTCATGGACAGGAAGGCTTTGGCGGTGTCGATCTGTCTTTGTAAGAGTCCGGAATAGGCAGCCGTAAAGGAAATGTCACGGGCTCCGATGCCGGCACAGGTGACTTGTCTGACGCCTTTGATGGTCAACGGAGAATCACCGCGTCCCTGTACGATGTGTTTGAGATTGTGTTGCGTTTCGCCATGTCTCAATAAATAGATCTTCAGCATAATCTAATTATATAGGAAGGGTCGTATAATGGAAGAGATGAATATCGCAATCGTGGATTTTATAAGCACCTGGTCAAAGAGGATCGGCGTATGTGTGGAAGAAGCCGGTGCTTCGTATCGTTTTTTCGCAGCTGATGTGAAGGCGGAAGAACTGGAAGATTATGACGGGATCATCTTTACGGGAAGTCTGGATACCTGTTACGATGGCGGGAAACTGCCTGATCCTGCGATCTTTGAACTGGGAAAGCCGATGTTGGGGATCTGTTATGGTCATCAGGTCATAAACATGATGCTTGGCGGAGAAGTGAAAAGGGCGAATGTTCCGGAACATGGCAGTATCGCATGTAGGATGAAGGATTCACCGCTTTTCTTAGGAATGGGTACTTCAACTTTTGTCAGGATGTCCCACAACGATGAAGTGGTCTTGCCAGGCAAAGGACTGGAAGTCATTGCCGAAACAAATGACTGTAAGATCGCTGCCTGTCAGGATCTGAAAAGAAAGATATTCACTGTCCAGTTTCATCCGGAAGCACCGGAGGGAAACGATGACGGTCTTTCGATCTTCAGGAATTTTATGCGTATAGTAGGAAGATTGAGCATATGAATAAACTGATCATTATTCTGCTGAGTCTGTTTCTTTGTGCCGGTCTGAGCGCTTGTGAGAAGAAGGAAAGAACGGACGACATCTACATTTTCTTTACCAGCGATATCCATTGCGGTGTCGATGAGAATCTGACTCTGGCCTCTTTGAAAGCGCTGGTGGACGATACGAAGGCAGAACACCAGAATGTTTTACTGGTCGATTGCGGCGACAACATTCAGGGCGGTACGATCGGTACGCTGTCCAAGGGTTCTCTGGTCGTTTCTTTGATGAACGACGCAGGTTATGATCTTGGGACCTATGGCAATCATGAATTTGATTACGGAATGGAAGTGCTGAAGAAGCTCGATGAAAGCAGGAAGTTTCAGATGATCGCTTCCAATGTCAGATATACCGGTTCAAAGGAAAATATTTTTGAGAATATTCCTGAATATGTGATCAAAGAACTCGATGGTGTCAAGATCGCTTTCCTTGGTCTGCTTACACCGGCGTCGATCACCGACTCAACACCGACTTATTTTATGGAAGACGGCAGATTTGTCTATGATTTCTACGGAGACGGAGCTGGTGAGGCTTTGGCGGAAAAAGTACAGTCTGTCGTCGATGAAGCACGCAAGGAAGGTGCGGATTATGTCGTGGCTTTGAGCCATCTGGGTTCAAAGGAAGAACCGTATGATTCCATTTCCCTGATCCGCAGGACGGAAGGCATCGATGTGATGTTGGACGGACATTCCCATTCCGATATCGTTGAAGACAGATATCCCAACAAGAACGGCGAGGATGTCATCCTTTCTTCAGTCGGTACCAAGCTGCAGGCAGCCGGTGAACTGATCATCGGAAAAGACGGTTCTTTGACGACTCTGCATGTGGAACAATATGACCGGAGCGATGAGACGATCGCTGCCAATGTCGCGAAGGCTTATGGAGAGCTCGACAAGATCCTTTCGGAAGAGATCGTGAAACTGGGTCATCCGATGACGATCTCCGATGAAGAAGGGATCCGTATGGTCCGTAGCCGTGAGACGACGATGGCGGATTTTTGTGCAGATGCGATCCGCTATGAGATGGGTACTGATGTCTGTCTGGTCAATGGCGGCGGTGTCCGTGCCAATATCGATACGGATGTGATCACCTATAAGGATCTTCTGGATGTCATGCCTTTCCAGAACGAATTGGCTTCCTGTTATGCGACCGGCCAGCAGATCTGCGATTCTTTGGAGTTCGCGGCATCGAAATGTGAGAAGATCTATTCCTTTGACGGCAATGCGGTCGGTGAGAACGGTGCTTTCTTACAGGTATCCGGATTGCGTTATACGATCGATACTTCAATAGATTCGCCGGTCGTGGTCGGTGAAGACGGCATGTTTTCCCGTTTTGAGGGAGAAGAAAGAAGAGTGAAGAACGTCGAGGTCCTGGAAGACGGTAACTATGTTCCGATCGATCCGGAAAAGATCTATTCTGTCGCAAGTTCCCAGTATGTGCTTTTCTTGAGGGGTGACGGTAATACGATCATGGAGAATTGTGAAAAGATCGTAGGCAACGGTCCGGTCGATGTGACCGCGTTGATCGATTATGCCAGATATCTGGGCGATCTTTCAGATAAATATACTGATGTTGAGGGAAGGATCATTATCGAGTAATCTTCTTCGTCTGCTATTGGTCTTTCTTTTTCTGGGACTGTTTGGTGCTTGCGCACCAAAGCCTGATAACGAAGGAGCGGAAACGTATCGCAATGGGAAGTGCGTAGCTTTTTATCCGCCCCAAAACGAGACGGTCCATGCCTATGCGAAGAAACTTTGTCAGAGCGGAGAAGAAAGGATCTACGATTATCTTTTGAAAGAAAAAGGGGATGTTTTCGAACTCTCTTATCGCGATGGAAACATCTTCTATATGGAAAGGGATATGTCGGAACTTCAGTTACATATCATCGATGGGGAAGAGATGCTGTCGGATATGTTGCGCTATCAGATGCGCAAGGACCAGTATGACATCGCTTATACCGCATCGTTCTGGCTGGATACTTATCCGGAGGCGATCGATCTTTCAATGATTGGTGTTTCGATCGCTGAAGACAGACTGAAACTGCATTTTGATGAATATGATTACGATCTGTATCTTCCATTGGGGTATGCGAAGTTTCTTACGGGGAAGAATCTCGGTTCGATCGACCGGACCAGTTACGATAAGAAGATCTATATCGATCCAAACAGGCCGATGGTGGCTTTGACTTATGACGATGGTCCCTATGATGCGGTGGACCGAAAGCTCTATGAACTGTTTCAGAGATACGGTGTCAAGGCGACGTTTTATTCAGTGGGCAGCCGGATGAGCGAAGAGGAGCTTGCGAATATGAAAGCGGGGATAAAGGCCGGGATGGAATTCGGTTCCCATACGGAGTATCATAAGAATCTTTTCAAACAGGATGTCGAAGAGGCGAGATGGGCGATCATGGAGCCTGTGGAATATGTGGATGAGATGCTTGGTTATCGCATGAAGACTTACCGGCCTCCTTATGGCAGCCGCAATTACGATCTTGAAGACAGTATCGGTATGCCGGCGATCCTTTGGACAGTGGATTCGAAGGACTGGTCCAACCGTGATGCGGATGTGACTTATTCCAATGTCATGCGGGATATAAGGGATGGCGATATCGTTCTGATGCATTCACTGTATATGTCTTCGGAGAAAGCTTCTGAAAGACTGGTCCCGGATCTGATGAATATGGGTTTTCAGCTTGTGACGGTGAGTGAATTACTGGAATACAAGGGTATCGATATAAATACTTTGAGAGTCTACGGACACAATTAGGAGGAACTATGGCAAAGATGAAAATGATCATCGACTGTGATACGGGCATCGATGACGCACTGGCGATCGCCTATATCCTTTCCAATCCGGATATCGATCTGATCGGTGTGGTTGCGACGTTCGGGAACACCTATCTGAAGGATTGTATCCGCAATTCGATCGGGATATTGGAGAACTTCGATCGTTATGATGTGAAGGTGTATGCCGGCTCAAGTCATGGCTTGAATGAAGGATCTTTCGAAAAACATACGGGTTCTGATCCGGTACACGGGAAAAACGGGATCGGCGATGTCGATCTGGGGGAAAACAAAGGAAGTGTACAGGATGTTTCGGGTATCGACTTCATCGTGGACAGTGCCCGGAAGTACGGACAGGATCTGCATCTGGTCTTTGTGGGACCTTTGACCGATCTTTATAAATGTATCGAAAAGGATGAAGAAGCTTTATGCGAAGTGGGAAAGATCACGATCATGGGCGGTGCTTTGACCGTGCAGGGAAATCGGGATATCTATTCCGAGGCCAATATTGCCAGTGATCCTCTGGCTGCAAAGAAGGTGTTTTCTTCAAAACTGAAGATCGATGTGATCCCTTTGGATGTGACGCTCAAGACACTGTTCCGGGTGAAGGATATCGCCCATTGGAATAGCAGCAATAAGGCTGGCAAGAATATCTATGAGATCGCCCGTTTCTATTATGAGGGAGAATACGGAGATGAACAGATCGGCGGTGCCATGCATGACCCGCTGGCAGCTTTCGCTAGCTATGACCCTTCCATCATTACAAACTGGTTTCCTTGTAACTTGACGGCGGAGGATTCGGGAAGGACGATCTGTACCTTTGAGGAACTGAACTTGAAAGAAAAAAGGCACCGTGTCGCGCTGGATGTGGATGGAAAGCGTTTCACGGATACCTATATCGATATGGTGAGTAAACTGATCGAAAAATGCGGACTGTAAGCCCGCATTCTTTTATATAAGATTTGGCAGAAAACCCATTGATCTTTAGTCAATGGGATGAATGCCATCAACCTTGGCTCTCAATGTTTTTTCTAAT
>CADBND010000139.1 GCA_902795875.1 uncultured Erysipelotrichaceae bacterium | reverse complement strand
TGATAGGATCCGGTCTTTCGTCATGGATGAATATTCAAAGCAGTTTCCAAAGAAAAACTGCTTGACATTCCTTAGCATGATTATAGAGAAAAGGATCAGCATCAGCCGATCCTATAGAACGATCTCTTTCTCGTCTTTTCCCGCTTTGATCTGCGAAGCGCTGATCCTTATAGTGTCTCCCTTGTTGGCTTTGACGATCCATTTCAGTTTCTTACGGGCAGAAGCATTTCGATCTGTCGTGATATTTCCGTAATAGTAAACACCTGTTGACGTTTTCGAATAACCCTGCAGTTCCTCGATCTGTGTCTTCTCTTTTCCTGAGAGGATCTCCACCCCTTCGATCTTCACTTCCACCGGTTTGGAATACTTATTGGACAAAGCAACATCTGTCAGCGATGTGGAGAGATATCCCCTGTTTCCAACGATCGTTTCGATTTCGTAGATGCCTTCGCTTATTTTTTCCGCTTTTACTTCCTCTACAACAAGTCTTGGCATCGCCTTCATGAAACGGATATTGAAACGCGTATCGTTTTCCAATTCAGATAAAAGAAGATGCTCAGGCGGATTCTGATGTGTGAACTTGTAGTTGAAGCCACCAATCTCCACTTCCCCGAAATCAGGATGATCGACCTTCTTCCAGGATTTGAAGTATTGCGGGGCATTTTCCTTTGTCCACTTCAAAATGGCCGCAAAACGTTTCAGGCTCTCCTGAGGTCCTTCACTTTTCTTCTCGTAATCGTATGGGACACCTGCTTTGGAAGCGACATCCCAGAATTCCATCGTATAGGCCGGAATGCCCTGCGTCTCATACATCCAGTCATCCAGCGCTCCGGAATCGTAATTCTCTTGTGAACTCAAGAAGGTATCGAAGATATTCATCGGTTTGTAGCCAAGTTCCTCTTCCCCCATCTTTGCGATCGCCTTGAGGATATCGATATCGTATGACGGAGCACTTGTTGATGGTTTTGTCCCAGGCGGATAAAGGATCAGTCCGCCGGATGTATGTCCGATCGCGGCTCCGCCGATATTGGGATGAGCGATCACGAAATCAGCGATTGCCTTGGTCTCGATATTACTTAAGGGATATTTGCCGGCACCGGATTGTCTCGGTTCCGGGAACCAGCCAAACGGAAAGTTCCGATTGAAATCTAAACCCCAGGCATCTTCCTTCACTTTGAGATTCTCATCGCCGTCAAATCCTTCCAGCAAACCTTCCGGATAGACGTCATAAAAGACACCGTCTTTATCACTTGGGCTTCTTAAAACCATCAAATCTTCATCATTCGGATCTTTTTTCCAGGCGCCATAAGGTGTCTGGATCCGCATCATACGGATGACACCATCTTCATCGAGATCTTTTTCATCGATGCCACCCTGTACTTCCTTGTTTACTCTGTTGACAGAACGTAGCGTATAAGGAGTATGCAGGTAAGTCTCGGCGCCATCGGGAGATACTCTCGGAATGACGTAGACTGTCATGTGATCGAGGATATCCTTTACTTCCGCATTGTTTTCATAATTGCTTAAAAGATAGTCGATCGTATGCATCCCGCACATCGAAGAAGTCACTTCTCCCGCATGAATGTTTCCGTCGATATAAAAACCCGGTTTCTCCAGCATATTTCCAATCTTCTTGTTTGTGAGGATCGCGACATACTGGTTCCTGCCCTCTTCACTGACACAATTGACCTCAAGATCCATCAGATCAGGATGATTGTTGGCAAGAGTATTCAGACAATTTCTAATCTCTTCGTAATCGTAATAATGATCGTAGACAAATGTCGTTTTCATATTTGCTCCTATAAGACCTGTGAAAGGAATTCCTTCGTACGCGGTTTTTGGGGATGATCGAAGAATTCTTTTGGTGTTCCTTCTTCGTACACGATGCCGTCATCGATGAACAGTATCCTGTCTGCCACTTCTCTGGCAAAGCCCATCTCGTGGGTGACAATGACACAGGTCATACCCGATTCCGCCAGTTTTTTAATGACTTCCAGGACACCTTTGACCATTGCCGGATCCAGCGCCGAAGTCGGTTCGTCAAAAAGCATCACATCCGGATCCATTGCCATCGCTCTGACGATGGCCAGTCTCTGTTTCTGACCGCCGGAAAGCTTTCTGGGATATTCCTTCGCCTTATCGGAAAGACCGACCTGTTCCAGCAATTCCATCGCTTTCTTTTCCGCTTCTTCTTTCGGAATTCTCTTTTCCAAAGTCGGAGCCAGAGTGATGTTTTCTAATACCGTCAGATGCGGAAAGACATTGAACTGCTGGAAGACCATGCCGATCTTCTGTCTGTGCAGATCGATGTCGGTATTCTTCACATCGAGTTTTTCGCCTTCGAAATAGACATCGCCCGATGTCGGCACTTCCAACATATTGAGGCATCTTAAGAAAGTCGATTTCCCTCCACCGGAAGGTCCGATGATGCATACGACTTCGCCCTTGTATATCTTTTCCGAGATCCCTTTCAATACATGCAGGTCATTGAAATCTTTTTTCAGATCGACCGTTTCGATCAGAGGTACCTTATCAGTCACTTACCGACATCCTCCTTTCAAAGAATTTCACGAGATTGGTCAAGACCAGTGTCATGATCAGATAGATCCCGGCGATGATAAACAGAGGCTGCCAGGAAAGATACTTGTTTGCCAGGAGTGTCCTGGTATACATCAGTTCATATAACATGAACGTACCAGCCATTGAAGTCTCCTTGATCATGGAGATATATTCATTGGCCAGAGAAGGCAATATGTTTTTTAGAGCCTGTGGCAATATGATCTTGGTCATGGTGTGGGAAGCGGACATACCCAAGGATCTGGCCGCCTCGGTCTGACCGATATCGACGGAATTGATACCACCCCTTATGATCTCGGAAACATAAGCCGAAGAGTTCATCGTTAGCGCAATCAAGACTGTAACTTCCTTGTCCACATTGTTCAAAGCCGGTATCACCATCGGCAGGAAGAAATAGGAAATATACATCTGTACCAGCAATGGCGTACCACGAAGCACATCGGCATAGACCGTCGCCAGAAAAGTCAGGATCTTATTGTTGGAAAGACGCATGATCGCGATCAGTGTTCCCAGCAAAGTTCCTCCCGCTACAGCGATCGCCGCATAACGAAGAGTGCCAACGGCACCCTTCAGAAACATCGGCCAGTATTCGATCAATACATCCGGAATACTCGGACCCATTATTCACCTTCCAGTGAAAGGATCTGGTCTTCCACGTACATCTGCTGCAAAGAAGAAGCCTGCGCGATGATATGCTTGCCTACGAAATCCGCAAGGCTGTTGTACTGATCAGCCTTATCAGCCGGAACGATCAGAGTATGGAAAGTGACATCATCATCGCCAGTATAACCGACAGACAGTTCGAACGCTTCCGCCCTGTCCGCCTTCCAGCCAAATCCTGAGAACGAGATATCGACCTTTCCTGTATCAACAGCGGTCAAAACGGCAGAGAAATCCATCGTTTCGATCTTCAGGTTGACGCCCAGACAATCTGCAACATATTTCGCCAGCATCATCTCGCAACCATATACCACGCCATCTTCCGTGATGAATTCGTTAGCCGGATAATCCGGAGAAGTCGCGATGACCATTTCGCCCTTATCCAGGATATTCTTGAGTACGCCATCAGCGTTGGACAGATCGAGTTCCGGTTTCACAAGATCAGTCGTATCAAGCAGATAGGCATAGGTATCATCCACAGCTACATCCAGGAACACCGGTGCATCTCCGACGATCTGTAAAGCGGCATCGTCTTCCGTACCGGACTGGATCTTGGCAATGGCTGTCCACAAGGTATAGTAGTTGTTTTCCAAAGCCGTGTTGATGCAGGCGTTGACCGCTTCGATCAGAGAAGTTTCACCCTTCTTGGCAGCTACGACATTGCCTTCGTAATCGCCATAGATCGTCAGATCGAAATTGACACCCGACATCGCAAACTGACC
>CADBND010000138.1 GCA_902795875.1 uncultured Erysipelotrichaceae bacterium | reverse complement strand
GTAGCTCAGTAGGTAGAGCAACGGACTGAAAATCCGTGTGTCGCCAGTTCAATTCTGGCCGGAACCACCATTCAAAAATAAAGGAGACATCGTCTCCTTTTTTTCTTATTCATCTTCTTCTTCAATATCTTCTTCGGTATTTTCTTCACTCGGTTCCTCTTCCACGCTCTGCCACGGGCAGGCTGAAGTATAGGCGTTGCCGGAAATGTCCTCGAAGTAGTAACACTGGTATTTTTCGGAATTGTAACTCGATTCGATATCGAAATAGTGGTTCAGTATCTCCAGGCCATACGGCGAAGTGAACACGTAATTGCCATCAGCCATGACAAGCTCCACGTTCTGGTATTTGAGCTGCGGAAAATAATGGATCTCGGAGATCTGTTCGATGATCTTCTTCTCACAGCTGTTCAGCTGCTTTACCAGCAATTCCATCCCCTTCTCATCGAAACCTTCGATGATCGGCGCACAGGCGATGAGATACATCCTCTCCTTACTGATGCCCACCCTTTCGCCGTCTTCCAGGATCAACACGTTGAGTCCGTTCTCCGGGGCATAACCTACAATCTTCTTTTCTTCGACGCTTATCCTGACCAACCTTCCAGGAAGAAGTTTCACATCGGCAGATGCGATCAGAGGATCCTTTTTGATCCTTTTTTCGACAAGAGAAGGGATCGTCAGATAGAAACGTTCCTTCTCACTCAAAGAGCTCAGTGCGATGACATCCTCATCCTTCAGGTAGGTGTTGCCCTCGACCGTGATCCTGTAGATATGCGAGGCATCAGACAAAAGATAGGTCCAGACGACAAGAAGAAAACAGACCACTATCGTGATTGCAAAATAAAGATCCTTTGCCTTTTCGTAGGCCGTCGAATCCTTTTTGTATCTTCTTATATCGAACAGCCTGTTTTTCTTAAGCAGGCTTTCCTTCTCTTCTAGCAATTGAACTTCTCAACTTCCATTACGAGCTTGACGCCGTATTTCTCTTTGACCTTTTCCTGTATCTGATAAACGATATCCAGATAATCCTGTGCCGTTCCGTTTCCTTCGTTGATGATGAAATTGGAATGCTTCGGGGAAACACAGACATCGTTCTGACTGTATCCTCTGTAGCCGATCCCGTCGATCAGTTTCCAGGCAAAATCATTTTCCGGATTGCGGAAGCAGGAACCGGCACTCGCCTTATCCAAAGGCTGCGTCTCCTTCCTTCTTCTAAGACGGTCGGCCATCAGTTCCTCAAGCTGAGCGGGATCTTTCTTTTCCAGTTTCAGACGTGCAGAAACGACAACCCAGCGCGGATGATCGTGCAGGATGGAACGACGATAGGAAAAGTGCATCTCATCGTTATTCAGCCAGATCAGTTCACCATCCTTCAATACTTCGACTTCAAGCACCACATCGGACATCGAGCCTTTGTATGCGCCGGCATTCATATAGATGAGACCGCCGATACATCCGGGAATACCGGAAGCGAATTCCAGACAGCTGTATCCCTGTTTTGCCAATTGGGAAGCCAGAGACGGGACCATGACGCCCGCTTCGGCATAGACTTCATCATTTCTTATCTCGTATGCGTTGAGTTTTTTCAGGCTGATGACGACACCATCATATTCACTTTCCCCACAGATCAGATTCGAACCGTTTCCGATCACCTTGAACTGAATGCGGTTGCTTTTGAGATAGTTGATGATCACCTTGAGTTCCTGCTTGTTTTCAGGCATCACAAAATGAGCGATATGTCCGCCCATCCTGGCTGTCGTCAGATCTTTGAAATATTTGTCATCATGGTACTCACCATGAAGTTCGAGGAATTCTTTTAT
This sequence comes from uncultured Erysipelotrichaceae bacterium, assembly GCA_902795875.1. Lineage (GTDB taxonomy): Bacteria > Bacillota_I > Bacilli_A > Erysipelotrichales > Erysipelotrichaceae > Colivicinus. Next base: position 353 of record CADBND010000138.1, on the reverse strand, counting down.
CATAGTTGTTCTATTGCTTCAATTATATCGTTAAGTACATTCGGATTGGACATTTTTAAGGCGTTTTGTGACAGTGAATCAAGTCTGTCGTCATCGAAGATCGTCTCTTCGATCATCTGTTTCAACTTTTCGGGACTCAGATCCTTCTCTTCGATCATCATCGCCGCATCCTTATCCGTCAAAGCCTTGCCGTTATAATACTGATGATTGTTCGGTACAAACGGCGATGGGATCAGGATCGAAGGCATTCCGATCGCGCAGATCTCACACAGTGTCGTCGCACCTGCCCTGCATACCAGCAAGGTGGAATTTCTCATGACATTCACGCCATCTATCCTTTCAAAGATCTTCAG
>CADBND010000137.1 GCA_902795875.1 uncultured Erysipelotrichaceae bacterium | reverse complement strand
TAAAACATCTTGAAGGATACTATGCAGCTCTGCAATGGTTTCTGCTGCGATTACGTCCCACTCAGCGTCATGAGGTTCAACAAACACTGTACCTCGACGCAATCCTAAACTCATAAGCGCCTCCTGTTTCATCAATAAATACCAGTTTATCTTTTATCGCATCACTTCATATCGTAATCTCACATAAGAATCCTTCAACATTTCGCATGCAAGAAGTTTCAGGACGCCTAATTTAGACAGTTCCGTTTTTGACATAAGTGAATCTCCATCAATTAATGTTGAGGTATCCTTACCGCCTATCAGTAATGGAGCAACAACGATGTCTACATAATCAAATAGCTTTTCCCGAAGAAATAAGCCATTTACTGTACCTCCCGATTGAACAGTCAGACGTTCACATCCACATTCTGCTTTTAATCGTTCAAGTGCGTTAAGCAAAGATGGTTTTTCTTGGTATATAATGTGCAGATTATCTGCTTTTACATGAAAAGCCGGATGAGAAGCATTGGATGTGACCACAACGGCCTGTTTTGAAAGCTCACAGAAGTATTTAACGCCGTGTTCAGTTAAGTGATGATTATCGAGCAGCACAAATGAAACAGGCGTTTTAGATGGCATCTTTTTTTCATTGACACCCATCTTAGCCTGGACCCGTCCTGTATTGAATGACCACAGATCAGTCGTTTGTTCGATCTCGTAATACTGATGCAGTCCTTCCTTGACACCAGCAATTTTCGGAAAATCTAAATCAACATCAAACTCATCCGTAGCACCGGTACTGATCTTCCCATCAACAGACATCAGCATAAACAATGTTGTTATCGGTCTGTCCATATGGTTCCTCCATTTCCTTGACGATCCTATATTTCCCTGGTCTGCTTTTTTTTGATCAGGAAAACATCGATTACATCTTTATTTTTTCTTTATTTCATGCCAGCCTTCAGGAACGAAGTCATCATAATAATGGCTGGTACCGAAATGAGTCAAAGGATCGAGGTTGTTTTCAAACACCCGATCCGCATTGTTTGAGTATTCCACTGTTGAGCCATCATCTCTCTGATATGTCTCGACTCCCATGATCGATTCATGTCTCATCCTTTGGATCCTGTCGTCCAGACTTTCAGATGGATCGTTCCCCATTTCAAAACGCAGATCATTCTGTGCCATTTGCTGATTCAAACCACTGCGAAAACTGTCAAGATCGTTGCGGAGCATTTCGCTCATACGGTCCATCGAAGCAAATTGCTGTTGCTGATTTGCAAAGGCTGTGTTCCACATCGCCTGATTACGCATCGCATCACTCTGCGCTTTTTGTATCTGATACTGATTCAGTTGTTCTTTGAACGATCTGATCTGTTTCTCAAATCCTTCCGCATATCTGAGCGTATCCGCAAGGTGGAAGAAAACTTTCAGATCCTGTTTATTATCGCTGATCATGTACAGGATGAACGGAACGTTCCATGAGCAGTTTGAAGAATAGACATTAGGACCGCATTGCGCTTCTCCAAAAGGCTGATCGCTGAGGTTTTCCAGTATGCCCGGTCTTTGTAAGACATCGATCTCCATACCCATGCGGGATAGGCATACCGCAACGGTCTTCCCTTCGTCTTCATAGACACCGATCCCGCCGTCAAAAAGATAATTCCGGATATCTGCGCCAACCGGAACTTGTGAAAAAGAAGCGATCACCTGTGTTGTCTGAACAAAATCATCGATGAGCTCTTTAAAGTTTTTCTCAAGACGTTCAGCAACCTGTTGAGAGAGATCATAGTAAGCTTTCGCATCCACCTTTTTTCCTATGATCTTCTCAACAACATCATCCAGATCCTGATAAAGAGATGCAGGGGTCTTGTACCAGGCACCGCTGTCATCCTGAGGTTTTGGCGGCACCCTCAAATATGTATATATTTCAGGTTGTTTCTTCACATACAGATATTCTTCTCCGGTCTGATAACGGATCAGGCAGTTTTCCCTTCGTGCATTCATTTCGACATAGAGCTTCCGGTTTTGCGGATATGTTATCATCTTGCATTGCGCTTCACACACAAAGCCTTCCGGAAGATCACATTCAAATATCGCATTGTTTGAAGTCTTGTCATAAACGATCATATCGAATCACCTCTTTTCTTTGGCTCCGGAAGCTCCATGTACATCTCTTCCAGCAGTTGTTTAAGGAACTCCTTGTCATCCACATTGTCGACAAGGATCATTGCTTTGCCTCCATCATAGGGAAATTCCATCCTGGCTTCCGGCATCATTCTTGTCGCCGACTTTAAAGGTTTCACGAGAAAACGGTCATCGTATATGCCACCTACTATCTTTCCACGATAATAAATGATATATTCTCCCATCATCGCCCGATAGGATATGTCATCCAGCTGTGAAAGCTGTTCCAAGATGAAATCAAGATATGCTTTATTCGATGCCATATGGATCCTTTCTGTTTATCTCACTCTTTTATTCGATCGCAGGCAATACTTTCCGTTCGATGAAATCAACTCTGTCAAATATCCTTGGCTTAAACGTTCCTGTTATTCCTGCAGATATGTTCCTGTCTTTATTGACATAGATGATATTGCCACTATCGCCGATCGCCGCATAGACCTCCCGATCATCGTAAGGCTTATACCAAAGATAACCGTAATTCATATAACCAAACCTCTCACCAAGCTTAAGATATGGTGTAAGCATCTCCTTTATATATCCTTCGGAAATGATGTTTCTGTTTCGATAAGTTCCATTATTGAGGACAAGCTCTCCTATGACAGCCATGTCTCTTGCCGACATGCATAATCCCCAGCCGGCGGTGACACTGCCTTTGGGATCGCAATACCATTCACATTTTCTTGGGTTTTTATTCATGAAGAAATCAAACTGATCTTCTTTGGAACTGTCGCCATGAAGGAGCCTTTCAGGAAGCCCTAATGGTTTGAAGAGATCCTCGTTGGCAAGATCGATGCATTTCTTTTCGCATGCCCTCTCGATTATTCCAACCAGGATCTGTATGCCAAGGGTCGAATACCGGAATTCACCTGTGATCCCCTTACGACCGCCCAGATGATCGAGTACGGCAAGTGTCCAGTCTTGCGATGTGCAGACCTTTTTCCAGGGTTCTGACTTTCCCTTGTAGGGAGCTGTCATCGTAAGCAGATGCCTTATCGTCACATCGTATATCGTCTTTTCTCCCCGCTTCACAGAATAGTCCGGAAAGTAGTCCATCACCTTCTGATCGATATTTTTGATGCTCCCCTTATCCAGCGCAATCCCTGTTAGCAGGGCTATGATGCTTTTGGTAACGGAATTGACATTCATCGCATCCGTGCTCCTGAATCCATGCCAGCACTCATCATATACGGTCTTGCCGTCTTTCATCACATAGATCTGTGTGATATTGCTTTCGTTGCCGACACTTTCAGAAACATATCTGTACAATCCTTCTTTATCCATCGTCTTATTACCTTATGATGTTTCTTAAATACAGACTAAGGTAATTAAAAATCGTTTTCAAGAAGAAAGATCAGGAATGTTCCTCGATCGCCGGCTGAACGAAATAATCTTCACAGGAAAGTACGCCGTTTGCGATCCCTTCCAGGATCTGTGCTTCCTCCACGCCGTTTCGGAAACAGATAAGCGTTCCGTCTTCTCTTTCCAGTTCCTTATCATAGAAGGACCATTTCCCATCTTTTAACAGAGCCATCTTCCGATATTCATGTACGAAGAGATCACCATCCGTATAATCTCCGATCTTCATCAGACCGTAGCGTTTTTCCCTGATATCGGGAAGATCGATATCTTCCCAGGAGATCTTCTTACAATCGATCACTCTGTCGATCTGCGGAAAATCGACATATCCGGCAATACCGCCGTTGAGATAGGTGATGTCTGCTGTTAGTTCATAAAAACAGCCTTCTTCCAGATCCCTTCCGATATATCCAATCTCATAAGCCGGTGAGATCATATAAGTCTTCCCATCCATCTGAAAGATATATTTCATATCTGAGTCGGTCCTGTCCTGGTACATCTGGTCGGTCGTATCGACATCCTCGATTGGGACCTCCTGTTTCTTCTTTCCGCAAGCGGCCAGTACCAACAGTATCGCCAAGACCACAGACATTATCCTGATTCTCCCTTTGAACATAAATGATCCTCCCTTTCCCAAGGCGATAATACGAAAGAAAGTATGCCCGGGAAACATCCTCTTCAAGAATATGATATAACGATATCCGCTTTTCATACCAGTCATGCCGAAAGAAAGAGACCGTCTCTGACGGCCTCTTGTCGAATGGAAAGATGATGAAACTACTGATCGATCAGGTTCTGTGTGATCCTCTCCAGAGTATCTTCGAAATAGGAGATCTCTGAATTCTTCATGCCCCTATAGTACTCTTCGTTGATCGTCTGTGACACTTTTTCGATCACTTCTCTGTAAGTCTTCGCTTTTTCCGACAGGCATACGAGCGTGCAGCGACGATCTTTCTCATCCTGCTTCATCTGAATGAGCCCTTTCTTTTCCATCCTGTCCAGCATCGAAGTCAGAGAAGTCTTCGCAAGACCGGTGGCCTTGCCTATCTCCTTGATCGTCAGCGTTTCCTTGTCCATGAGCACGAAAAGGATCAGACCTTGCGCTCCGTTGAACTCCTCGATATTCTCCTTTTTCAGTAACTCGTTGACCCTTCTGTTGGTCAGTTTGTTGATCTGCCCGATAAGATATCCACCATTGTAATGCATTACTACCTCGCTTTCTTGGGGACCCCGAACGATTCAATCATTGTATTAAAAAAGGCCAAATTACTGGCCTTCATAACTATCGCAAAGACTCTCCGCAATATTCATTATGTGATCGCCGATCCTCTCGATATCGATCAATAGTTCAGAATAGATCACACCGGATTCCGCCTCATCACGGTCATCCCGCATACGGGCGATCTCGATCTCACGATACTTGAAGCAAAGATCATCGATCTTGTCCTCGTTCTCCTTGATCTTGCTGAAGAGTTCTTTATTTCCCCGATCAATAATTGTATCGACGATATTCATCGAATCAAAGATCAGATCGGCCAGTTCCTGAAGTTCATCGTAAGCTTCCACAGAGAAGGACAGGTCATTGCGGATCATATCATCACCTGCTTCGGCGATGTTGACCGCATGATCGTTCATCCTTTCCAGGTCCACATTCATTGAAAACAATGAAGCAGCCTGTTTGGATTCCTGCATATTCGGATTGGAAGCCATCAGCAGCATCAGATTCTTCGATATGCCGCTGTTGATGAGATTGACCTGCTTTTCGTTGCTTTCGACCAGATCGAGCCGCGAATAGTGTTCCAGAAGTGCAGTCAATCCTTCCCTTATGCTTGAATGGACGATATCCATCATATTGGACATCTCGATATTGATACTGAATATATTGAAGACGCTGTTGTTTTCCGTCTTGACTGTCGGTTCAACTTCCGGCTGCAGACGTTTGACGCTGCCCTGGTCGGGAATGATGAGATAAGCGATCTTCGAAAGCGCAGAAGCAAACGGGAAACATACCAAAGAAGTAACGACATTGGTGATAGTATGCATCAGAGCGATCTGTTCGACGACTCTTCCCGGTGCCAGCATCTCATACCATCTGTCAAACGGAAGAATGGAATAAAGTATCGTGAACAGTAAGGCGTTGATGATGTTGAACGTAAAGTTGATGATCGAAACGCGCTTTGCATCACGATTGAAGCTTAATGATGCCAGCATGGCTGTCGTGCAGGAACCGATATTCTGCCCCAGGTTAAAGAACATGACATCCTTGATCTGTACGAGACCGCTCTTGGCCAGGGACTGTATGATACCTAAGGAAGCCGAAGAAGACTGAACGATCGTCGTCAAAACGAAACCGACCAGTATACCGAAGAGCGGGTTCTGTAAACTCGTCAGGATATTCAGGAAGAACGGAGAAGAACCCAAAGGTGCCAGACCGCCCGACATCGTATCCATACCGATGAATACAAAGCCGAGACCCATCATGATCTCGCCGATCGCATTCAGCCGGTCGTTTTTCACAAACATGATCAGACAGACGCCAATGAAAGAAAGGAAAGGAGCGACCATTCCCACATCCATCGCCATCAGATGGCCGGTGATCGTCGTACCGATATTGCTACCAAGAATGACATAGACAGTCTGCGAGACCTTCATGATACCCGCATTAACAAAACTTACAAGCATACTTGTCGTTGCACCGGACGACTGTACAAGCGCAGTTACCAGCAAGCCTGCCAACATGGCGATAACAGGTTTTTTCGTCAGTTTTTCCAGTACTCCCTGTAACTTGCCGCCGGCCACATGCTTGAAGCCGCTTCCCATGACCTCCATGCCATATAAGAAGATCGCAAGACCGCTCAATACTGAAAGGATATCTGTAAACTTCATATGTACTAATATAATAACAGATTATTATTTTATAAACAAAAAACCCGTCATTACGACGGGTCTTAAGCAGTTTTTACTGAACAGGTTTTCCGCAGTTCGGGCAGAATTTCGCACCTTCCGGAAGCGGTTTGCCGCAGTTCGGGCAATAGCCACCACCGGCGGCGGTCTGAACACCGCCCTGCTGCAAGAACTGGGAACCAGTATTCGTTGCCATATTGACGTTCATGAAACCGGTCGCTGCCCCATTGGGATTGTTGGCTGCATCTCTGAGCGCATCCGCAACAGCCGAAACGATCGTCGCATTTGCCGCATCCTTGTCTCTGTTGACAGCGGAGAACTGGAAATTCTTGATCCTTTCCGCATCCTCTTCCGGGATCGAAACAGAATTGATCGTCAGCGACTCGAAAGCGATACCTCTTCTTTCTTCCCACGGAGTCTTGAGGACTTCACTCACGGCTTCCTTAAGTTCCGCCGTGTGAGAAGGCAGTTCGGAATAACGGATACCCGCATCGGAAAGCTTGCCGAAAGCAGGATTCAGTGCATCCAGCATCTCGGACTTCATCATTGCCAGCAGTTCATCCTTATCAAAGCGATCAGCTTTATTTCCGGCGACTTTCGTATAGAAAACGACCGGATCGACGATCTTGAACGAGAACTGTCCGTTGCATCTTACCGAGATTTCGACCTCAGAACCCGTAGCTTTATCGAATACAACTCTGAACGGGATCGGTGTAGACGTACCGAAACGGTTGTCCATGATCTCTTTGGTGTTGACATAATATACACGCTGGGACTTATTGACCTCGCCGCCATAGGTAAATCTGCCGACTGCTTCCTTGAAAGAATTCTTCAATCCCTCAAGGCCGCCATCGAAAATGGACGGAGAAAGAGAAGAATCGAACGTGTAATTGCCCGGTTCGGCAGCTACTTCGAGGATATTGCCTTCCTCTACGACAAGAGCACACTGTCCTTCATTGACTACAATACCGGAACCGTTCGTGATGACTTCACCTGAGCCGCCAAAGCCTCTTTTGGTGCCTTTCACCATCAGCGTGTCATTATCCAGTGAATCGCAGACGAAATAATCCTTCCATGTGTCGAGGATCGTTCCGATCACGGAACCGGTCAATGCCTTTACTAAACCCATTATTGTTCCTCCTTTGATTGACTATCTATTCTAGAAGTGTCTTCCATGTCCGCCATGAGAAGTGCCACTTGAAGACGTGTGAATATGCGAACCGCCGCCCATGGAATGACCCGAAGGACCGTTCGAATGTCCTTGGCTGTTGTTTCTGGGACGCATTGTTCTTGTAACGTGCCGGTTCACAAGCATATCGGAAGCGCCATTGAGATAGAAGGAATCGCGAACGACATAATTCCTGGCGCCATGTTGTCTGGTGGTATTGCGCATCCTTCCTTTCAGGGAAAGTGCGGCGATCATCGAAGAGATGGCAGCCGTTATCTCCGAAATGATCACATTGTATCTGGAAAATCCCGGTTTCCTGACGTTGGTATCGATATCGACAATATCGCCCTTTTCTGCATCACGGATGTATTCATCGACCCGATCCGCATAGATCATGAAAGCGTCATAATATCGCTCGTTGATCAGATCATCGGTCATATCATCAAAGATCAGATCGATCCCGTAATCGGTAAAATAGTCATAACCCTTGCCGGTGGTAGAGATATAGATCTCAGGCTCTGATGTATTCCATACCAGTAGGACGCCATCCTTGCCATATTGGGAATAATCATAGAAATCATCCGCATAATCCGATACATCCATTCCGTTATAGGAATCAGTCGTAACGATCACCGCATCGAAACCGTATTTATCTTTGATCTGCTGTAATCTCTGATTCAGTTTCTGTTCCTCACTGTCCGTAAGGATATTCGCGTAGTCGTTGACAAGTGCCTTCAGTTCCGAAACCGGAGCATTGCTCTGATAGGTCTCATTATTGATCAGTTCGATCACATACTGATAGGATTCCCGGATCCCTTCATAAAAGGCGTTGGGATCGCTCGATGATATCATGGAAGCCCTCTTATAGAACCTGCTCCAGATCGCATCCGCATGTTCCTCGACGATATCTTCCGCACTGCCTTGTGCTTCGATGCAATAATGGTCGGAAGAGACCACGATCGCGACATTATTCGTACAGGATCCTTCCCTGGCAAGCAGATCATCCGCATATTTCCTTACTGCGTTTTCACTGTTTCCAATGGAAGTATCATAGATGAAATAGAGATCGATGTCGTAATTTTTCCTGACCCTTTCAAGATCCTCATTAAGATCCTTATATTGTGCAGAAGTCAGATAATCCTGATACTCTTCAATGACCACGTGGTCAGAACTTCCATATACTGTTCTGGTGCATAATAAGCCAATAAGCACGATGAGCGCAAGTCTGAATAATTTTTTCATATCCTCACCCCATCATATAGAACAGATACTGGATCCCATTCATCAGTATCGTTACACCAAGAAAGACCAGGATCACATATTTGATCAGTTTTCCATTATCGCTGGGCAGATCGCCTACGAATTTCCCGGTCTGACCGTTCATCGCAAACGTATACATCTTCCCCTGATATTTGACATTGAGCAGCCACACCGGATACATAACATAATCCTGTCTGGCATTCGATATCGAGATCGAAGAAGAGGACGGAATGCAACTGTCATAAGCTCCGGTCGTACTGGAGAACAGCGAAGTCGTTGAAGTAGCGATACGGCTGCTGGCCTTCTGTCTGGTCTCCTCAGCGGGCAGATCGTATTTGTCGGCATAATAGCCGGCCAGATAGTTATCCGAATAGTCCTTTCCTTCACTGAGATCGAAAGGCTCGATCGATTCAGTCAGAAGATCGTCGATCTTGCTGGAAGCATCCACCGGTACATCCGCAAAACTTACTGCACCGGAACGAAACAGTTTGTAGTAACTCGTCTCCGTGCAGATGTATTCGCCTTCATTCCAGTGACGCACACGTGTCGCATCAAACCACATACGGGCATTCGCCTTGCCTCCGAAAAGCCAGAACGGGACATAGATGCCCTTCAGTTCATCGATCACCGCCTCCGATCTGAACGCATCCGGAAGAAGCGGTTTCCCCTTCAGGAAAGCCCTGTATCTGTTTTTGGCTTCTTTCTTGTCCAACTTGAAAGGAATGACTTTCTTGGGCTTATAGATGCCACTGACATTGCTCGTCATTACGACAGGATTACCGCAGAAAGGACAGGACGAAGCCGCCGTCTCCTTATCCGCCATGATCGTGCCGCCACAGGAACGACAGGTGTATTCGACGATATTCTCGTCTTCCCACCTCTCACTGGTCACTGTATAATGATTGTCCTCATCAAAGATCTCCGGATCGAATGTGCCGTCACAATAGGGACATTTTAATTTTTGTGTATTGGCGTCAAACTCTAAACGGCCTCCGCAGTTGGGACATTTAAAATCTTTCAATTCGCTCATTTTGTTTACCTAATATTTATTATACATGATTCTATGACATACAAGGAATATTAAAAAGGGATGGCTAATGCCATCCCCCATGTCCGTGATGATCGCCGGGTTGCTGAACATCAGACGGCACTTCACTGCCGTCTGGTCCTTGCTGATATCCATTATTGAATCCTCCCGGCTGTCCGGGCATCTGATTACCGAACATACCGCCGCCACCCATCATCTGATTGGTGATCGAATCTGTCTGCGTACCGTTTACGATGATCGTACCGCCGTTATATTCAGCACCGGCATCGTAATCAAACGGAGAATTTGCCTTGATGTCCAACGTACCGCCATTGACATAGATATAGCCGTTGGAATCCACCGCATCAGTATCACCCTGACCCATATCGATGGAAATATAACCGCCGTTGATCTCGATTGTAGCGGTATAATCAGATATCTTCTGACCGGCATTGATCCCATCATCCGAAGCTGTGATGGAGATGTTGCCGCCGTTTATCTGAACATAAGTTCCTTCGATGCCTTCATGGGCATCGATGCTGATCTCACCGTCATCGATCTGTACCATTCCATCTGCGTGGATCGCATCATCATCCGAAACGATGTTTATCGTAGCGGAAGTGATCAGAATATCCCGATCGGAATGGATACCGTCATCGGCTGCATTGATATTGATCTCACCGCCCGAGATCGTGATCTGTTTTTCCGACTTGATCGCCTTATATGAATCCGTATCGGAAGAAGTCTTTGTTGTGATATCGAACTTTCCGTCCTCGATATTGACCAGGCTGTATCCGTATATGGCATCCCCACCGCAAGTAATGACGAATTCGCCGCCCGTGATATTGACGTATCCTCTGTATTCATCTTCTTCATTGTCAGACTTTAAGGCATCTTTACCGGAAACGATATCGAAATAACCGTCGGAGATCTTCAGACAATCCTTGCCGGAGATGCCCCTTCCCATCACATCGATGTCGTAAGTTCCACCCGTTATGGTCAGGTCATCCTTGGAAACGATGCCGTGATTGTATTGCGAATAAAGCTTCAAAGTGCCGCTGCCGTTGATGATGAGGTCGGCCTTGGAATAGATCAGCGCATCCACGTCATTGCTGTCGATCTGGGTATAGGTTCCCGAATCACTGATGGAATTGACTGTATCCGGGGCAAGAGTGATCGT
>CADBND010000136.1 GCA_902795875.1 uncultured Erysipelotrichaceae bacterium | reverse complement strand
GACCCAGAGCTTTGTCGTAATGAACAGTTCTTCTCTTGTCACGATGCCTTCTTCGATGCATTCGCGGATCGCCTCACCCACAGCTTCTTCGTTCTTATACGAAGCCGCTGTATCGATCAGCCTGTAACCTGTTTTAATGGCATTTTTAACCGCTTTCTTGCATTCGCTCAGATCCTTGACCTGGAAGACGCCGAAACCCTCCATCGGGATCTTTACATCGTTTGCCAGTACTTTGTATTCCATAACTGCACTCTCCTTTTACAATTTCATTATACTTTTCAATTTTTGAATAGTAAAATGCCAATAACACAATCTTGTATAACTGAAACGCATACTGTAAAATAGAACCATGGATAACAATATCGAGATCTATCTCCTGGAAGCCCTGGATGCCTTCGGCACATACAGAACGCTGTCAGAAGCCAGTGAACATCTTCATATCTCCCAGCCTGCACTCTCAAGGTCCATGCAGAAACTGGAAGCACTGCTCGGTGTTCGGCTTTTTGAACGTCAGAAAAATAGGATCACTCTGAATAAGAACGGTGAACTCGCTCTGGAATATGCTAGAAAAGTCCTGGTTCTTGAAAAAGAAATGAAAGACGCCGTCATCAATCTCGATGCCAGCAGCCGTACACTGTCGATCGGTTCGATCGCTCCGGGTCCGACCTACGAGATCGGACATGAACTCGGTAATAAAATAAAACTCGCTTTCAATGTCACTGACAACGAAAACGAGCTGATCGACGGATTGAATAAAAACAAATACCAGGCGATCGTATTGACACATCCATTATCCGATCATCCTTCAAAGAAGCTGATCACGGAACAGCTCTATGCTCTGGTCTTACCGGGACACCCGGCATCTTCATTTACCGAAATCTCTTTCTCCGACATGAACGGGCAGAACTTCCTGATGTTATCCGATGTCGGATATTGGGCAGAAGTTGTAAAACGGAATATGCCCGATTCTCGTTTCATCATTCAGAACAATCTTCAGGATCTTCATGAACTGATCACTTCTTCTGCTTTGCCGGCATTCGCGTCCAATATCACCATGGAGAAAGGCATACGAAAGCTTGATGGACGGCTCGCCATCCCATTTAACTACGATGAGGCAAAACTTGTTTTCTATATCATCGGATCAAAACAGATTCTTTCCTTATATTTTCAGTAGAGTTCATATTGCGATGCCAGAGTGAGTACCTGAACGATCATGCCGTAGATCTGTCGTACAAAAAGGCACTCGTCTTTAAAAGTGCCTCTGTACAATGATGCGATTGCAGTTTTTATTGTTTTCTGAATTAATAGCCCAGTTTGTTCAACCAGTTATCGACCTTGTCTTTGACCTCATCCTTCTTATTCTGGGAATCGTTGCCCCGGATCGCCAGTCCCTCAAGGATCTCTGCCGAAGGAATGGCTGAAGCAAGTTTCTTATCAAAACCTGACAATCCGCTTCCTTCATGGGTCGAGAACGGAACTAAAGTCTTGGAAGAAAGGTCTTCGTTTTCAAAGAAGGTATACATGATCATCGGCCAGTCTCCCCACCACACCGGTGCACCGATAAAAACCGTGTCATAGGCAGAGAGGTCAATGTCTTTCTTCTGATAAGCCGGACGTTCGTTTTCATTCTGCTCCTTCTTTGCGACATCCGTCAGTTCATTGTAGGTATATGGGTAATAATCTTCTTCCGGCAGGATCTCATAGAGATCACCACCCGTATGTTCAGCGATCATCTTTGCAACGATGGCAGTATTCCCTTCATCGATGACGCCTACCGTATACTGTTCACCTGTTCTGGAGAAATAGACGACAAGACTTTGACCATCCGCGGCCTCAGTCTCGCTTTCCTGTGGCGCTGTTTCAACATTCTCCTCTTCATGAACTTCCGTTTCTTCTTTTTCCGTTTTATTCTGACATCCGCAAATGCTTAACAGCACCAGCAGACTCAACAGACAATTGATCGTTTTCTTCATCTTTTTCTCCTTCTCAATAATCCGCAAAGCGTTCATCCTTTTCGAGTTCAGCCATTGCGTTCATTTCTTCTTCACTCAGTTCAAAGTTCCAGACATCGTAGTCTTCTTTGATGTGGTCTTCATTGGAAGAACCCGGGATACAGATATTACCTGCCTGTAAATGCCAGCGTATGATGACCTGGGCAGAAGAGACTTCATGTGCCTTCGGGAGTGATGATCCGTATGCTGGCCTGTCCCATATACAGAAGTCTTGAACCTTTGTTTTTCATCTTCTCTTCGTTTTCGTCGTTCTTCTTCTCTTCTTTGGTCGATCCTGCTGTGATTTCATCTTTCTCAACGGTCATGCAGGCATCACATAGAAGAAACATCAATATACCAAGAAGCAGGAATATCCGTTTTCTCATTTTTTTCTCAGAAACCGCCCAGTCCACGATGTCCGTAGACCTTGAGGGCATTCAGGGAAGTTTCCAGCTGTTCAAATTCCTCATCGGTCAGGACGACTTTTGAAGAATCAAGATTCTCGATGATACGTTCCTTGTTTTTGGAACCTGGTATCGGAACAACGTTGGGATATTTATGCAACATCCAGGCCAGAGAGATCTGAGCCGGCGTGGCATTCTTGATCTTCGCGTATTCTTTTAACAACTCGACGATCGGCTGATTTCCCTCGATGTTCCTTCTTGACAATTGCGGGACCCAGTTGCGGACATCATCGTTTCTTTCAAACTGTTTATCCGTCGTGATCTTTCCCGACAGCAGACCGCTGGCGATCGGTGAAAAAGGTACGAAGCCGATATTGTGTTCCATGCAGTAAGGAATGATTTTTTCTTCGGAATCTCTTTCCACCATCGAATAGATATTCTGAATAGCAGTCAAAGGCGTTACCTTCTGCGCACGGTCGATGATGTCGACATCGACCTGTGACAAGCCCCAGCCTCTTATGAGTCCTTCGTCGATCAATTTGCCCATCGCTTCAGCGACCTTTTCGATCGGCGTTGAAGACAGACGGTGCAGATAATAGATATCCAGATGATCGGTCTGCAATCTCTCCAGACTTCCTTCCAGATGTCTTCTTATTCCGTTATAGACACCGGTCATATTCAGACCATTCAGGAAGAGCTTGGAAGCGATGACCACATCCTCTCTGACATCCTTCAACGCTTTGCCCAGGATCCTCTCATTGTGACCGATCCCGGACAGATTGGGCGAATAGACTTCCGCTGTATCAAAGAAGGTACATCCATGTTCATAAGCGTTTCGGATCGCTTCGATACTGTAAGACTCTTCCGGTATCCTTCCATAACCGTGGGAGAAAGCCATACAGCCCATGCCGACTTCCGATACTTCGATATCTTTCAGTTTTCTTTTTTTCATTTTTTACCTTCCGTTGACCAGGATCCAGGTGTCGTTTGTTTTCCGATAATGATGGGTGCCTTTCATATGGAAAGTCCCTCTTGCCCCATAGGCATTGGCATTCAATACTGATGTATAAGTGATCGTCGCTTCTTCCTCGTTCACTTCGATCACAGGATCTTTGATCCCGATCGTGTAATAGATCAAAGAGCCGCTTTTCACATCCTGAAAATATTCTTCCCGGCTTTGTACCTTTCCGCTCATATGTGCGAAAGTCGTATCTTCTGCCACGATCTTCCTCATCGTATCGATATCCGCATCACACATCGCCTGACAATACATTGCCTGTACATAGAGCGCGGAAGCTTCTTCATCACTCAAGTCTGACAAGTCGATGCCTGTGATCTTCACTTTTTTAAACGCATCAAAATCATAGTTCATGGTTTCCGCCTCCTTTATATCCGTTTCGTCTTCTTCCCTTGTTTGACAGCCGCACAATAAGAGCGCTGTCAGAAGGATCTTTCCTATTTTCTTTTTCATTGATCCAGCTTCCGAATCAGTCTTGCCGGATTCCCGGCAACGATGCTGTTTTCTTCTACGTCCTTGGTAACGACAGCAGCCGAACCGATCACCGCATTTTTACCGATATGTACACCCGGTAAGATAGTCGCTCCGGCACCGATCCAGACACCGTCTTCGATCACCACAGACTTGCACCGCAAGACATCGCGGTCATTGATATCGTGGTTATTGGTGATGATCGAGACATGAGGCCCGATCTGCACATTATTTCCTATCTCGATGCCGCCGATCGACATGGCAGTAAAACTGTGGTTGATGAATATATTTTTGCCGAAACGCATCTGCTTGGGGAAATCGATCTGTACCGGCGTAAAGATACCGACAGAATCAAGCTTCTTCCCAAACAGTTCTGTAAAAGCATTTGTCTGTTCTTCTGACAGAGGTTCTGCACTGTTGAGCTTATGCAGGACTTTGTAGGAACGGTGCAGTTCTTCCACACAGGGACGGTATTCTTCCGAATGCATCTTCACTGCTTGTCCATTCCTGGTCTTTTCAAAGACATCCATTTCAGATATTCTTTCTTGCCCAGTCAAGCACTTTTTCTTTGCTTCCGGCAGCATCTGCACCGTGGATCGGCAGCCCTTTGACAAAACTTGCTCCGGAGATCTGTGCCTTAAGATCTGCTTCACAATGTCCCATACCGGAACCTTCGTGTGTCATGATCGGAAGAACTTTCTTCCCGTTGAAGTCGAGACCTTCGATCGCTGCGAAGATCGCCATCGGGTAAGTTCCCCACCAGCACGGACCGGCAATGAAGATGTTGTCATACTCCGAAATATCCTTGAGATATTCCTTGAGTGCGGGATGTTCCCCGTTGTCGAGTTCTTTCTGCGCTTCTCTTATGCAGTCCATATAAGACTTGGAATACTCTTTTACCGTCTCCACTTTGAACAGATCAGCTCCCAGATCTTCTTTTAAAAATTCCGCAATGTATTCTGTATTTCCCTTATCGATATTTTTGATCTTTCCGTTGACATAGTTTTCGCCTTTTCTTGAGTAATAGATGACCAGATTTTTCATAGTGTTTTTCCTCTTTCTTTACACTTTCATTGTAAAAGACAAATTATAAATTCTCTAATTGATTTCTTGTATTATCAATTAAATATTTTTATTATAAGAGTATGAATACCAAACATTTCGAATCCGTCTTTGAACTGGCTAAAACACGCAATTTCAACCGTGCAGCCGAAAACCTGTACATCACCCAGCCGGCATTGACCTATCAGATCAACACAATCGAAGAAGAGATCGGTTTCCGTCTTTTCGACCGCTCCGGCAAAGGTGCCGTGCTGACCCCTGCAGGAGAACAGTTCCTTGCGACTCTGCGCGATGTCGACAACCAGTTGAAACGGGCGATTGAACAGGGACAGAACTTTGCCTTCCGCTACCGCGACAACATCACCATCGGCATGTCCATGCGTTCCGCCCTGTATCACCTGCCCAGGATCATCCGGGAATTCAGAAAAGACGAGCCTTCCATCTCCATCACGCCCTTATTCAATTACTACAATTCTCTGGATTCCTTTCTGTCCGGAGAGACCGACATCCTGTTTTCCGTCCAATCCAGAGTAAGTCATATCCCGGATATCCTCATACACGATCTCTTTGACGCCCATATCTACCTGGTCTGCCGTCCTGATGATCTGCTTGCCCAAAAAGAAATCATCGCCAAAGAAGATCTCAAAGGCCGTACATTGATGATCGGTGGCGGCTCTCCTGCTCCTTTGAAGAAACTGCAGCAGGAGATCATCCTGGATCCTTCGGTATCCTACTTCAATTCCAACGACCACGATACTTCTCTGACTTTTGTTGCCAGTGGCGAAGCGATCGTTTTATCCCCGGGTTTTCTCAACGACCACAATCCGGAATTTGTCTGGATCCCTTTTGACTGCGATGTGAAGATCCCCTGTGTCTTGTGCAGTCACAAGACTGACAACCGAAAAAGTGTTCATAAACTGATCAGTCAGATCCTGGAATTCTATAAAGATATCGATGATGTCTAGTCAGGTTTCTGTCATGGATCTGTCGTATAAAAAAGGCGCTTGATTTCAAAAGCGCCTATAATACTGCACTTAACAAACTATTCCCCGATCTGACTTAATCATAGGTCATAGATCGCAGTCCTTAAGGGATCATCACCCAGGTCAATCAGTCCGAAAGGACTTTTTCCATTTCATAAGTCCCTAAAAGACTATCCGTTTGAGAAGAATGTAAATGCCTCGCTTGGTCAACAAAGATCGGCTATGTCGGTTTTGTCGATCATATGATCATCATTCGAT
>CADBND010000135.1 GCA_902795875.1 uncultured Erysipelotrichaceae bacterium | reverse complement strand
CCCATTACAGGCTTTTTGACATTGAACAGATCCAAAAACATTATTATTTCTCCTTATATTCTTTATAAAGTTCTTCCGCTTTCTCTTTCATCCATTTTTTGATCAAATCGTCATAGACAGGATAGGGACCGAATTGCCGGGCATTGACTCCGGCTGCCACATTGGCGTAAGCAGCCGTCCGCAAGGGCTCAAATCCTTCGCAATATCCATATAGAGATGCTGCGGTCGAACAGTTTCCGCATCCTGTTGAATCGATACTTTCTTCACTCTCGTAAGAAGGCATGAACCAGGCCTTGCCATCCTGGATCATAGATGCTCCCATTTTCCCCTGGCGGAAGAAACACGGCTTATTCAGATCGAGGATCATCTGAATGCTTTCGTCGTTGTTTTTGGTTTGAAACAGGTCCATCGCCTCAAACTGATTCAGGGAGTAGATATCGATCTTTTTGATCAGTTCAAATACCTTTTCCCTTAGAGCTGGATCTTTTGTATCGGAGGTATAGATCTCTGACATGATCAGCGCATTTGGACAGCATTCTCTGATCTTAGGAAGATCGTCCCAGATCCTGTCATTGACTGACGATTCAAAATAGATCCCTTTCACATCTTCACCGCTGTGCTTAAGGATATATTCCGTCTTGATGGATGAATCCGAACTGTAGAGCCTGTCATATTCTTCTCCATAGATCGATCGTTCGATCCATTCCCCACTTGGACTGTATTCCAACTTTGTATATTGTGTTTTCGGAAAACAGATCTCTATGCCTTCTTTAGACAAACCGTTTCTTTCATAGTATTCACTAAAGAAAGAATCGAAATCATCTCCGGCAGAAGAAAGGAAAAGGACGTCATCGGTATAAGGATGGATCCCATTTACTGCATAGATGGAACCGCCGAGTATCCCCTTCACAGAAGACCCTGAGGGATCGTAGATATCATTTATGATAATACTGCCCGTAACAAGATATCTTGCCATAAGATCCTCTATAATTTGTCTACCAGTTCATCGCAGAAAAGGATGCGGCCATCAAGTCCAAGCCTCTTTGCGAGTTCTCCGATCGCAGGCTTCTTGATCTTGGCTTCCTTAATGACTTCTTCGTTCCAGAAGATATCTCTGGCTGTACCGTCGCAAATGATGTTCTTATGAGCCATCGCAATGATACGATCAAAATTATTAATCGCAAATTCCATATCGTGTGTGATTGTAATGACGGTCATTCCTTCATTCGTCAAAGTATCCACAAGTCTTCCCAGTACCTGCGTTCCATGAAGGTCCTGACCGGCAGTCGGTTCATCAAGGATGATATATTTCGGTTTGGAAGCAATCACTGCAGCGATCGCTACGAATTTACGAATGGGATACGGGATCTCGTAAGGGTTTGTGTCCAGATACTTTCCGATATCACAGATCTCGACCGCATGATCGACACGCTGGCGTACTTCTTCTTCAGAAAGCTTGTAATAGCGCGGCATGAACTCGATCTCTTTACGAGCTGTGCTGTTGAAGATCTGTTCATCGGGATTCTGGAAGACATAACCGACTTTGCGGGCGATCGTAGCGATCGTCACATCCTTTGTATTGACGCCGTCGACGATCACGTCTCCTTCAAACGGTTTGTTCAGCCCATTCATCATCTTGACACAGGTCGTCTTCCCGGCACCGTTTTGTCCGACAATGGCGACTTTTTCTCCTTCTTTGATCGTAAGATCGATCTTTTCTAAAGCCACAAAATCATTTGGATATTTGAAACTGGCATTTTTGATTTCGATCATAAGGTTATCCTCTTTCTTTTATGAGCTCATAGGCTTCTTCGATCGTGATCGGGATCGCTGACAAAGGCTTGCCGGCATCTTCCATTGCAAGACCGAATTTCGAAACTTCAGGAATAGAAGCTTTATGTTCAAACAGTTCCCTCTTCGTCAATACTTCGTGTGTAGGCCCGCTGAAAGCGACTGAACCGTTTTCCATGACCAGGATCTCGTCGCAGAATTGAGCGATCAAATCGATCTTGTGTTCAACAAGGATGATCGTTTTATTGGAATGCTTGAGGGATTCAATGATCTTGAAGACATTTTCCGTCCCTTCCGGATCAAGTTGCGAAGTCGGCTCATCAATAACGAGCGTATCCGTATCCATGGCAATGATCGAAGCAAAAGCGACTCTTTGTCTTTGCCCACCTGATAAGTTGTTCGGATTATTCTTTATGAGATGGCCGATATCGAGCTGTTCACAGACTTTCATGACTCTTTCGATCATTTCGTCTTTGGGAACGCCTAGATTCTCCAATCCGATCGCCACTTCTTCAAAAACGGTCGATTTGATACCGGAGATCTGTGTAAACGGATTCTGGAAGACATAGCCGATCTTTGACGAGAGCTCAGCTGTATCCCAATCCCGGATATCCTTACCCTCGATCTTGCATTCACCGGTCAGTTTTCCAAGATAAAAATGAGGGATCAGACCGCGGATCAGATTACATAATGTTGTCTTGCCGCCGCCGTTTTCACCGATTATCCCGTAGAATTTGCCTTTTTCGAAACTGCAGTTGACATCCTTCAAAGCGAAATCTTTTGTGTATGGATATTTATATGAAACATCTTTCAATTCAATAAATGACATATGTGCCTCCTAAAGAGCATGCATCGAAGACATGATCGCATATACGATGGATCCGATCAGAACAAGTACTGCAAGAGCGTCAATGACATACTCCCAGACCGGGATAGGTCTGAGTACGCGTAGATATGTATGTCCGCCATCGTGCGAGAAAGCACGCGCATCCATGGCGATCGCTTTTTCTTCCGTACCGGACATTGCTGATAGAAGGATCGGACCTAAAGTCGGGAAGAACGCCTTCATTCTGACGATAACGTTCCCGTCCGTTTCGATGCCTCTCGCTTTCTGGCTCTCCAAGATCGTGTTAGCCGATTTACGCATATCGATGATGCTTTGCATGGAACTGAGCATGATATAACTGGCAACATGAGTAACTCCCCTGTTTTCTAATGCCAGCATCAGATCTTTCATTTCCGTATTCAGGAAGTAAATCAGTAAGACACTGGAAAAGCCTATGATATACCAGGCGATATCCATGCTGGCAATAAAAGGTTCTTTGTACCATTGCCAGCCGAAGATCTTGAAGATCGGAGTATTTCCCTCTACATGGCCATATTGCAACTGTCGCATGATCGAAGTCAAAAGTAGCAAAGGGATCGCTATGACCAAAAGTGAACGGATGAAACGGTCAAAAACCCTTGTATACAAAGCTAAAATGATGCCGAGAAAGAAAAGGAATATGCCGAACTGCCAGCGATGTATGACACAGGAAGCGATACCAAGGCATAAGGATATGGTCAGTTTAGAGATCGGGTTGAGATCCTTGAAGCCATTGCCATATTTGACGTAATCTTTGAATGAATATGCAAATTCTTTATCCATACATTTCCTCCAGAATAAGCACAACAGGAGTTACGAAAACTCCTGTTGTGAAATAATAACGATTTAAATTAAAGAGTACTACTCATTATCCAAAGCTTTCGCCTCATCACTGATATAAATAGGACCAAGAGGAAGCTTGGAAAGGAAACGAGTCGGGAACGCCTTCAGAATGAAGTAGCAGACGATGATCGTGATCGACTTGTCGAGTAAGTCACATGAGAATTCACCAAGTAACTGGATCAGGAACTTCGTTACCGGAACTTCCGGAGAACCTAAAGCTTTCCAAATAGGAAGGACGACGATAGCGGTCGTACCGGAACCGAAGTCGAAACCATAAAGAGCCCATGTGATCAAAGCACCGATCGCACCGCCGATGAAAGCAAATCCTAAGGAGCTGATCAGAGTCGGAATGAATTTCTTGAATACACCCTTCTTAGATAAGTATGCTGCCAATACGCCAAATGCCATATTGAGCGGCGCATAGAAGAGATTGTTCGGGCTGGTGATAGCGGTCAGGATGTTAGAAATAAGACCTACGATAACACCAGGCCAAGCGCCACAAAGAGCACCTACGATGATCGTACCGATTGAATCCAGGTAGATCGGCAGTTTCAGCAGCAAAATTATGGTTCCACCGATAAAGTTAACGGCTACGCCGATCGGGATCAGGAACCAAGTCAGCCTGTTTGAATCTTTTCTTGACATTATTTTTCCCCCTATAAATCCCCGCTGTATACGGGTACCTTTATCTTTATTCTACAACTTAAAAACAGTTTCTACAATGAATTGAAGAATTGTGAAGGAATGTTTTAAAGAATATAATCATAGATGAGGGACTCTTATGAATAAAGACAATGATTATGCCGTATATATCGGTGATGTGGCACTCGATGAATATTATCGCTGTGACAGATGGCCTGGCCAGTCAGATAAAGAAAATGTGATCACTCTTCCTGCTGTTCCAGGAGGAATGATTGCGAATGCCGCATGTGTTCGTGCTGCATTAGGAAAGAAAACGGTTTTCTGGACGTGTATGAATGATGGCCCGATCGCGAAATATCTTCTGAAAGACCTTCAGGAAAAAGGAATCGATACATCCCTTTCTGTCATCGATAACAGTCTTCCGGATTCCAAAACGATGATCTTTCTGATAAATGATGATCACACCGTTTTTATTCCTCAGATCGATATCGACCATATCGATGTGAGCGAAGAGATGATGGATACGATGCAGAAAGCATCATACATCTATTCGACGATATCGATGCTGCAAACGCTCAGATACAAAGGCCTTTCTTTCAACGAATTCTCACACTTAATAAAAAAGCAAGGCTGTAAGATCATTGTTGATTTTGACGTGGATTATGAGAGAAACGGCGACGACGGCCGCTTCAAAAGTGTCGATATCGGTTTCTTCAATGAAACAGGATTTGACAGTGTAAGACAGGAAAGAACATATAAAGAACAAGCTGATCACCTGTTTGAATTGGGCATGTCTTTAGTTGTCGTAACACTTGCGGAAAAAGGATGTATCATCTATCAGAAAGGAAAAGAAGAGCTGAAGATCCCGGCAAGAAAAGTCGATGTCGTAGATGTCACTGGAGCAGGAGATACCTTCTGCAGCAGCTTTTCAACGATGATGGATGATCTCGGTATAAAAAAAGCAGCGCAATTTGCAACTGCTCATGCATCTGTTTGTATCACGAAACTCGGTGCCAGAAGCGGTGCCGTAGGGATCGATGAGGTTTGGAAGATCCTTGATTCACAAAACTGAAAAACGATCTCCATCGATATAATAGATATCTTCCATCTTGAAACCGGTCTTACTGCCTTTTAAGGCAATATGCGGTTCCAGCGTAAAGGGCTTTCCGTATTCCTGGAAAGTCTTTTTGTTTCCCATTTCCAGACAGATCCTGTCTTTTTCGTCTTCTTCGATCGAGTGCCCGAGATTGCCGTGAAAATCCAAATTGATAAAACCGAGACTTCTGATCTTATCGGAAAGATGGATATAGGCTTCTTCATAGGACATAGAAGGCCTTATTTCTTCGATAAGCGTATTGTGCAATATGATCTCCGCTTGTATCCCCCTTTTGTATAAGGGATCGTTGATCTCTTTATAGGAAACATATTTCCCGTTTTCAAAGAAGAATGTCCGCGCATGATCGCCCCACATGGAATCAAAAGTCGGCGAAACATCGATCGTCAGGATATCGTGGTCCATTAAAATGTTGTTTTCATCAGGGATATAATCTCTGGCACTGATGGAAAGCACGGAACGCTCTCCCAGTAACACCAGAGCACCAAGTGAATGGTACCAGAAAGCTCCCGATCCTTTTTTGATCATTTTTTCACAGACGATATCATGAATGAGTTTCTCATTCATACCCGGGTGAAGGATATCCTTCATTTCTTTTAGCGTTTCTTTGGCGATACTCTGTGCGATCCGATTCTTTTCAAGTTTTTCGTTCGAATAATTCATATGAGCACCCTTCTAATTTATATTACGATGAAAATCATTTCAAAAAAATGAAAAAAATAAACAAATGTGTTGACAGATGAAAGAAATAAGGCAATAATAAAAATCGTAAAAAATCTATAAATAGAGGTAGCGGTGCAGATGAGTAGTATCCGGAGCCGGCAGGCATCGAAAGATACGAAAGGCAATCACCGCCGAACATGGTACACAGGCATGTGAGACATGTGGGGTCATAGGAAATACCTATGGCACTCCTTCGTGAGAAGAGGCGCTATTACTATCGATGAAAACTCGTATGTGATAGTGCATACGATTTTTTATTGAAAGGAAGAAAAAAACATGAAAAAGATTATTACACTGCTCGTATTATCCCTTGTTATCCTTTGCGGATGTTCCAATAACGCACCCGCAAACGATGAAGAAGAGAGTTCTGTTCTCAGAGTCGGAATGGAATGCGATTATGCCCCTTTCAACTGGACACAGGTCTCAGATTCCGATACTGCTGTCGCGATCTCTTCTGTTGACTTTGCGGACGGATATGATGTTGTTATCGCGTCGATGATCGCTGAAAAGCTCGGAAGAGAAGTACAGATCGTCAAGACGGACTGGGATTCTCTGATTCCCTCAT
>CADBND010000134.1 GCA_902795875.1 uncultured Erysipelotrichaceae bacterium | reverse complement strand
CATTATGGCGATATGGACTTCAAGGTCGCCGGTACAAGAGAAGGCATCACGGCTTTACAGATGGATATCAAGTGCAAGGGTATTACCAGAGAGATCTTCAAGGAAGCTCTGGCACAGGCACATAAAGGCCGTATGGAGATCTTAGACAATATGGCAACTGCGATCGCTGAACCGCGCAAGGAAGTCAGCAAGTATGCACCGAAGATGGTCACCTTCACGATCCCGACTGACAAGATCAGAGAAGTCATCGGTTCAGGCGGCAAGGTCATCAACGACATCATCGAGAAATGCGATGATGTTAAGATCGATATCGATGACGACGGTAAGGTCGTGATCTACCACACTTCCAAGGAAGCCATCGAAAAGGCTAAGGCTATGATCGATGACATCACAAGAGAAGCCAAGGTCGGTGAGATCTATGATGCGAAAGTCGTCAGGCTTGAGAAGTTCGGTGCCTTCGTAGAACTGTTCAAGGGCACGGATGCATTGCTTCATGTCTCCAAGATCAAACATGAGAGAGTCGATAAACCGGAAGATGTCCTGAAGATCGGCGATACGATCCGGGTCAAAGTCATGGAGATCGACGAGAAGGGCAGAGTAAATGTTTCTGCCAAGGAGCTCTTACCGAAACCTGAAAAACAGAACAAGAAAGAAAACAGGAAAGAAACAAAGGAAGAAGCTCCCGAAGAGAAGAAAGAAGAAAAGAAGAAGACTTTCGGAGAGATCCGTTTCTTCGGTAAGAAAGACTAAGCAAATCAAAAGCGATATCAGTTGATATCGCTTTTTGATTGTCTGTATCAGTCGATGATCTCGATATCGTGAGGATAGTGGTTCATGACTTCGCAGCCGTCTTTCGTGACGATGACGAGGTCCTCGATCCTGCATCCCAGCGTTTCGGGATCATAGATGCCCGGTTCGATGGAGAAGACGTTGTGTTCCTGAACGGGATCTTTGAAGGCGGCGGATACATCGCCGTATTCATGAACTTCAATACCGATAAAGTGTCCTAAACGGTGCGTGAAGTATTTGCCATAGCCGCCTTCAGTGATGATGTCTCTGGCGACTTTGTCGATATCGCAGAGTCTGACACCGGCTTTGATGGAAGCTTCGGCTTCCTCGTTGGCTTTACGTACCAGGTCATAGATCTTTTTCTGTTCCTCATTAGGACCGTGTTTATAGAAGAAAGTCCTGGTCATATCGGAACAGTAGCCATTGTATATGCATCCTACATCGAACAATACAGCATCGCCTTCCTTGACGATGGTATCATCGGGCATGTGGTGGGGGTCGGCGGTATTCTTTCCGAATGCGACGATGGCACCGAAGGAGAAGTCCTGTGCCCCGAGTTTTTTATAGATCGCAGGGATCTGTTCGGCAACTTCTTTTTCACTGACACCTTCGTGGATCAGTTTTTTGAATTCAGCCATGGCGGCATCGTTGATCAGAGAGGACTTTCTGAGAAGTTCGAGTTCTCCCTCCTCCTTGATCGATCTGCTCAGATCTACAGGAAGGGAACCGTCGACATATTCTTTCGCCAGTCCATATCTTTGCATAGGCAATAAGAATCTTGCCTGCAATGTCTTGTCGACACCGAGCACTTCGTCCTTGCGGATATAGCGGGAAAGCAGTTCACACAGATCATCGCCATCGGCGTATTTTGCGATCTGTAAGCCTTCCGTTTCTTCCATCGGGAAAAGGATGTTCAGAAACAGTACCGGTTTTGTCTCTCTTTTCAGAAGAAGTCCCAGGAATCTTTCGCCAGGTTCGACCTTTTTGCCGCAGATATAGTAGATGGCGATAGGATCGCTTATCAGCAATGCGTCGATGCCTTGTGCCTTATTGAGTACATTTTTGATTCTATTTACGTTCATGATCTGCTCCTTTTCACTTCGCCTTAATGGCGACCCACTATGTATTATAATAGAAATATGCGGATGAGAAAAAAGAAATGGGTACCTTCCTTTCTGGAAAATGAAGAAGAATACCTGATAAAGGATCTGAAGGGATACGATGGCGATAAGCCGCTGTATGTTGAGATCGGCATGGGTATGGGTGATTTCATAACGAAATCGGCTTCCATAAACCGGGAGATCTTTTATGTGGGACTGGAGAGAGAAGAGACCTGTGTCGCCAGAGCGATAAAAAAGGCACAGGAGCTGGAACTGGATAATTTCCGGGTCATCCTGGCTGATGCGATGAATATTGAAGAACTGTTCGATGAAAACAGCCTCGATCTCATCTACCTGCATTTTTCCGATCCCTGGCCGAAGAAGAGGACGCACAAGAGGAGGCTGACCTATCTTCCTTTCCTTAAGAGTTATGAAAAGGTCCTGAAGGACAAGGGCGTCCTGATATTCAAGACGGACAATGAAAGTTTCTATGAAGACTCTCTGGGCTATTTCGGATCATCCGGATTCAAACTGCTGGAAACGGACAGAAACTATTACCGGGAAGGGGAACCGATGACTGCCTATCAGGAACGCTTCGTATCCCTGGGCCAGCCCATCTATTACGCCAAATACCGGATCGATAAGGTATAATGATTGAGTATGAAATTGATTAAAAAAACGTTAAGCCTTCTGCTGGTGCTTCTGCTTATGAGCGGCTGCACCTCCAGTAAACGATATACAGCATATACGATCTATCCGATCGGTTATCTTTTAAGCAGGATCGGCGGAAACCGGATCGAGACGATCTCGATTCAGAACCGTGATCTGATCCAATGCGCGAATCTCGTTGAAGATTATCAGCAGATCCTGGAAGATACTTCCGTCCTTTTTCATATCGGTGATCTGGAACCGTATATGGATCTTTATTCCGATGAGATGAAGGAGATCGGTATCGATCTTGGGGCAGGTGATCTTTCTGTTCTCAACTGTCTTTATGAATACAAGCGCTATACGCCAGTCATCGTAAACAATACCGTTTCCTATGTGGAGGGACCGTATTACGAGGGGGATATCTTTGCGGATCTGGATACTTATGACCTCGATCCGTTTATCTGGCTTTCACCCAGTGGCATGTATTGTATGGCAAAGGATGTCTACGATTATCTTTCCAGCAATTAT
The DNA here is from genome assembly GCA_902795875.1 of uncultured Erysipelotrichaceae bacterium. Taxonomy (GTDB): domain Bacteria; phylum Bacillota_I; class Bacilli_A; order Erysipelotrichales; family Erysipelotrichaceae; genus Colivicinus. The sequence continues at coordinate 15,245 of CADBND010000134.1, read as the reverse complement.
GTCGAACAGTCCGCTTACTTTACGGAAAACTACAATCAGGTGGCGGATGATCTGATCGCTCTGGATGCCTCCTATGAGGCTCTGGCGACAAAGCTGGTCAATGAGAATAAGTCCATCAAATTCGTATCCATGACCGGATCTTTCGGCTGCTGGCAGAAGGATTTCGGTTTTCAGGTCTATCCGGTCTGTCTTTCCAAATACGGTGCACTTCCCAGTGCTGCCCAGCTGGAAGCGATCAAGGCCAGGATAAAGAATGACGATGTGCGTTTCATTGCGATGGAACCGAATATGACTGATGAAATGATGAATCTCATGGTCCAGCTGGAAGAGGAGCTCGGACTCAAGCGCATCACTTTGCGCAATATCTCGTCTCTGACTTCCAATCAGATCGAATCAGGCAAGGATTACCTTTCGTTGATGTATGAGAATCTGAGCGTTCTGGAAAGTATCGCCACTTCCAATGTGAGCGGAAATGATATACAAGAGATCGAAACGACGGATGGTGAATAGATGAAACTTTTACTGATCGATGGAAACTCCGTGCTCTTCCGGGCTTATTATGCGACCTGTTACGGAAATATCATGAAGACTTCTAAAGGCGTATACACGAATGCGGTATACGCTTTTGCGAATATGCTGAACAAGGCGATCAAAATGATCGAACCGGATTATTGTGCCGTGGCATTCGCTAAGGGAAAACATACCTTCCGCCACGATCTGGTACCCGATTATAAAGCAGGAAGGCCGCAGACGCCGGAAGAACTGGTCGGCCAGTTTCAGTTGGTCCGGGAGATGTTGGAAGCGTATGACCTTCCGTATTTTGAATATGATACGATCGAGGCAGACGATATCATCGGTTCTTTGGCCAAGAAATATGCGATCGAGACCTGTATCCTTTCTTCCGACAGGGATATGCTTCAGTTGATCGACGATACGACTTCGGTCTATGTCATGCGTAAGGGCATGTCTGACATCGTGAAAATGGACGAGGCAGCCTTAAAAGAGGAATACGGTCTCAAACCGTATCAGATCATCGATTATAAGGGTCTGGCGGGAGACAAGTCCGACAATATCAAAGGCGTCGAAGGAGTCGGAGACAAGACGGCAGTCAAACTGTTGAATGATTATGATACCTGTGAAGGGATCTATGAACATATTGATGAGGTGAAGGGAAAACTCAAGGAAAAACTTCTGAAAGACAAGGATTCCTGTTTCCTTTCCAAGACTCTGGCAACGATCAAGACGGATGTGGAGATCGAAGGTGACCTCGAGGATCTGAAACTGCACATCGATCAGAAGGGAAGAAACGATTTCTTTGAGAAATATGAGATGTATTCCCTGATCCGTAAGATCGATGAGCCGGAAACGAAGGCCGAAGATAAGCCTCAGATCGTGGAAAAGATCTCTTCTGCTCTTCTTGATGAAGCGTTGATCTACTTTGTTTCCGATGAATTCTCCTATTACGAAAGAGCTTTGGAAGGTGCCTGTTTCGCAAAAGGGGGGCAGGTCGAATATATCCGTTTTTCAGATCTGCAGAAAGATGAGGATGCTCTGTCTTATCTGAAAAGCGATAAAACGAAGATCGTATTCGATCTGAAAGCTTTGAAACACGCTCTTGACAGGTATGGTATCCCGGTCGGAAAAAATACGGATGACATCTATCTGATGTGTTTCCTTTCCAATAACTACAATTCTGATCTTTCTGCCATCATCATGAATTACGGCGGTGGACAGATAAGAGAGCTCAAAGAACTTTTCGGCACGGAGAAAAAGCCGGTCCGGGCAAGCGAAGAGGAGATCGCTTCTTATGCCTGCAAGGTCGCTTTTGAACTGTCAAGGATCTATCCGAAAGCAAAGAAAGAGCTTGAAGAAAAGGACATGACGGCGCTCTACGAACAGATCGAATTGCCTCTCGTAGATGTCTTATACGATATGGAGAAGCAGGGAGTGTGCTGTGACGAGAAAGAACTCGATGAGATCGCTTTGAATACGAAAAAGAAGATCGATGTCATTGAAAAAAGGATCTATGATTCTGTAGGCCATGAATTCAATATCGCTTCGACGAAACAGCTTGCGCAGGTCCTTTATGAGGAACTTGATCTTCCGGATCTCAAGAAGGGTTCCACTAATGCGGAAGTCCTAAATAAACTCGTCGATTATCATCCGATCGTTTCCGATATACTGGAATATCGCAAATATACGAAATTATATTCCACCTATGCGGAGGGGTTAAAGAAATACATCAATGAAGACGGAAGGATCCATACGGTCTTCTCCCAGACCATCACGCAGACCGGAAGGCTTTCCAGTTACGATCCCAACCTGCAGAACATTTCTGTCAGGGATGATGAGGGCAGAGAGATACGTAAAGCATTCAAGCCATCGGAGGGAAACGTGCTGATCAGTTCCGATTATTCACAGGTGGAACTGAGGGTGCTTTCTTCCTTATCCGGCGAAGAGAAAATGATCGATGCGTTCAACAGTGGCATCGATATCCACACCAAGACGGCAATGGATGTATTCGGTCTTTCAAAAGAAGAAGTGACCGATATCGCCAGAAGACATGCCAAAGCAGTCAACTTTGGTGTCGTATACGGGATATCAGATTTCGGTCTGGCCAATCAGACTCAGCTTTCTGTAAAGGATGCGAAGAGATATATCGAGGATTATTTCCGCACTTATCCGCATATCCGGGAATATCTTGATGCGCAGGTGAAGTTCTGTCAGGATCACGGCTATGTGAAGACTATGCTGAACAGAAGACGCTATATCAACGAGATCAACGATCGCAACTATATGATGCGGGAATTCGGTAAACGGGCGGCGATGAATGCCGGAATACAGGGCTCGGCTGCCGATCTGATCAAGATAGCCATGATACGGGCTGCGAAAAAGATAAAAGAAGAAGGTTTAAAGACCAAGCTGATCCTGCAGGTTCATGACGAACTGATATTCGATGTACCGCAAGAAGAAGTTGAGAGAATGAAGGAACTGATCCCTGATATCATGGCCAACGCTTACAAGATGAAGACGAGACTGGATTTCTCACTGGCGATCGGCAAAGACTGGTACGAGGCAAAATAATGCCGGAATTGCCTGAGGTACAGACAGTACTGGATACGCTTGAATACCAGATAAAAGATGCGCAGATCAAGAATGTCAGGGTCTTGTGTAAGAAGATCGTCGAAGGCAAAGAGGAAGATTTTCGTTCCGGACTCATCGGCCAACATTTCCGTGGCTTCAAAAGAAGAGGAAAGTATCTTCTTTTTGAAATGGATGACATCACTTTCGTTTCCCATCTGCGCATGGAAGGAAAGTACTTCATTCTGGATGATACCGTCCCCTTGAATAAACACGATCATGTCCTCTTTGATCTGGAAGATGGCAGACAGCTTCGCTACAACGATGTCCGCAAGTTCGGAAGGATGGAACTGATCGAAAAGAAAGAAGATTATAAGGATTTCAAGGATCTGGGTCCTGAACCTTTTTGGGACAGTTTCGATCTGTCCTATTGCCGGGAATATCTGAAAACAAAAAAGAAAGCGATCAAGGAGATCCTGCTGGATCAGAGTTTTGTGGCCGGGATCGGAAACATCTATGCCGATGAGATCCTTTTTGCGATACGCGTTCATCCCGAAAGGAAAGCATGCGATCTGTCTGATGAGGAGATAAATGGACTGATAAAAGAAACGCGCCACATCCTTTCGGAAGCGATAAAGGCAGGAGGAACGACGATCCGCTCCTACACGTCTTCGCTTGGTGTAACAGGACGTTTTCAGATGTCATTGCGGGCGCATTCGATGGAACACTGTCCCATCTGCGGACATCCGATCGAGAAGATCCGGGTCGGCGGAAGGGGAACTTATTTTTGTAAGGAATGTCAGAAACTATGAAGATCGCTGTAACAGGCTCGATCGGTTCGGGCAAAAGTATGGTATGTCAATATCTGGCCAGGAAAGGTTACAGTCTTTTTGACTGCGATGAGGAGAATCGCAAACTCCTGGAAAAAGGAGAGGAAGGCTATCTGGCGATAAGAGAGGCTTTTCCCGAATGTTTCGATGGGGAGGAATTGAACAAGAAAAAACTGGCTTCGATCGTTTTTGACGACGAGAAAGAAAAAAGAAAACTGGAAGGGATCTGTCATCCTCTGATACTGAAGAGACTGATAGAAAGGAAAGAGGATCCTCTTTTTGCGGAAGTCCCGCTTCTTTTCGAAGCTGGCTGGGAGAAATATTTCGATCATGATCTGCTGGTCGTTACGGACTATGACTTACTTATGGAAAGATTGCAAGAAAGAGGCTTAAGCCTGGAAGAGGCGAAGGAGCGTTTTTCGAGGCAGATGAGCGTCGAAGAAAAGATTAAAAGAGCCGATAAAATCATATATAATAATGGTAGTCTGGATGAGCTCTACGAGCGAGTCGATGAATGGCTTGAAGAATTGAAATGTTAGGAAAAGACCTGTATAAAGCCGAAGTCAATGCTGAACTGTCTGCCGAGAGATTACGCTCTCTGGTTTTTTTCTATGGACCTTTGATCGGCAATGATGCACTGGCTATGTACGAATATCTGGTACTCAGAGGCAATACGGTCACGTTCACCGAGATAAATGGTCTTCTGATCACGCTGAATCTTTCGATCGATGATTTCGAGTTCTATTGTCTGAAACTCAACGAATACCGCCTTCTGAAGACACTGCGGCAGGAAAACCGCTACATTTTCATCTTCAACAATCCGATGGATATGAAACAGTTCATTAGAGACGATATCCTGGTCAGGGATTTTATCCTGAAAACATCCGGGGATCATTACCGTGAACTGATCGCCGATATCTATACGGAGTCCGATCACAGCGGTTTTGAAGATGTATCCCAAACACTTTCTCTGGATTCTTTGAAAAACTGGAAGGCCGAAGATGAAACGATCCTTAAGAAGAGCGTGGAGAATACCTATGAGTTCAATACGCTTTTCGATGTCAATGTCTTTCTGAAGGATATCTCGACCAATTTACTGCCGATGCGTTTTCGGACCAAGGAGAATCTCAGACAGATAGCTCTTCTCGCCGATCTTTATAATATTTCCTATGACAAGATGCGGACTTTTTTGCCCAGAGTGGCAAGACTCGATTCCAGCGAATTTGATCTGAAAGAACTCCGTTATCTGTGTATGCGGGCAAAGAGCGATTACAAGCCGGTCGGAAATGACAACTACAATGTTCCTTGCACAAATTTCCTGATGTCTTTGCAGGATGGCAAGGAAGTGACAGAATACGACAAGAAGATCATCTTCAATCTTTCCAACAAGTATCATCTCGATCCTCCGGTGATCAATGTGCTTCTGGCTCATGCCCTTAAGGCTTGCGACAACAGACTGATCGAAAACTATCTCTATCCGATCGCTTCCGATCTTCACAGAAATGATATAAAAACCGCAAAAGATGCTTTGGAAAGGCTGTCCGGATCATATAATGGAAATAAGAGAAAAGTACAGGAAGATAAGCTCCCTGTATATGATGACAGCGACAACAAGACGATGTCGGCGTTGCAGGAAGAAGAACTTCTAAAACTGATGGGTAAGAAATGAACGAAACAGATCAGATCCGAAATGATGCATATCTTTCCCGTTTCGCAGAAAGCGATCCCGATCTTCAAAACGATCTTCCGCTCTTTCTGAAGGTATACAGATCGAGGAAACTTTGTGAAAACTGCGAAGGTCTTTTTGAATGCCGGCAGTCCCCTGTTGGCGAAAGATCCTGTCTGAGTGAAGAAGACGGTCTTCACGAAGAGGTCGAATACTGTCCTTATGCTTTAAAGCAGAAAAGATCGAAATCGGTCTTAGACCGTTATATGTATTGTGATATCAGCAGGAATCTGGCTGATATCGATCTAAGCAATATCGAATACACTCCCGAACAGAAGCAGCTCTATCTGGCCTTGGCAGCGATCCTTTATGAAAAGAGCCAGAGAGGTTTATATATCTGCGGCGATCTGGGTGTGGGAAAGACCTATCTTTGTACCGCATTGGCTAATTCTTTAGTCAAGAAGGGGAAAAAGGTCGCATTCGTAAAGGTGTCAAACTTCTTCAATGAGATGAAAGGCTATTTTTCTACCGCTGCCGAGATGGTCGACCGCAATATATCCATCCTTAAGAATGCAGAATATCTGTTTCTGGATGATATCGGGTCGGAGACCGTTTCGGAATTTGTCCGGGATGATGTCCTGTTTCGAATACTGGATCATCGGCTTTAGAACTCTCTTGTTACGATATTCACTTCCAATCTGAACAAGGAAGAACTGCTGAAGCATTATCAGTATGACCGCAAAGAAAAATCGAACCTCATGAATGCCAGAAGGCTTCTTGAGAGAATAGATATACTTAGCGACAATTTCGTATTGTCTGGTCCTAATATGAGGAGGGGACGAACATGTTAAGAAAGATCGGTATTTTGACTTCGGGCGGCGATTCACCGGGAATGAACGCAGCCATCAGGGCGGTCACCAGGAGCGCTCTGGCAAACGGGATTGAGGTAGTCGGTATCCATGACGGATACAAAGGGCTGGTCGAGGGACTGTATGAACCTTTCACCAGAGAATCCGTTTCCGAAACGATTTCCAGAGGCGGAACGATACTGGGTTCTGCAAGACTTCCGGAATTCAAGGATGAGGAAGTCATGATGAAGGGCATCGCAAAACTGAAAGAAAACAATATCGATGCGGTCGTCGTCATTGGCGGTGACGGTACCTACAGAGGTGCTGACGCCTTGACAAAACGCGGCGTCAACTGCGTTGCCTTGCCAGGCACGATCGATAACGATATCGAAGGAACAGATTATACGATCGGTTTTGATACTGCTTTAAACACAGTTGTAGACTGCGTGGATAAACTCAGGGATACTTCCAATTCCCATCACCGCTGTTCCGTAGTGGAAGTCATGGGCAATCGCTGCGGCGATCTGGCCATCTATTCGGGCATTTCCTGTGGTGCCGAGATCCTGATCACACCGGAGACCGGATACGACGAGGAAGCAGTGCTTGAGAAACTGAGATATCTTGAAAATCAGGGAAAGAACCACGCGATCGTCATCGTCTCCGAAAAGGTCTGTGATGTCAAATCGCTCGCAGACAAGATCTCCCGTGTGACCGGTTTTGCGGGAAGAGCGACGATCCTTGGCCATATCCAGAGAGGAGGATCGCCTACACCTTCCGACCGTGTGCTGGCTTCCCGAATGGGTGCCAAAGCAGTTGAACTGCTGGTACAGGGTATCGGCGGACATTGCGTAGGTATCCGCAACAACGAGATCGTTTCCATGCCGATCGAGGAATGCGTCTCATTGCCGAGGTCCAGCCGCAGAGCCTTCTATCGTCTCTTTGACAGACTCGTATAATAATCGCCATAGAAAAAGCAGAAGTTCATTGAAGTGAGCTTCTGCTTTTTTGTTGTCTTTTTTAATTCTTTTTCAGTGCGTTGACATGATTGAGTATGACCGGAATGACGATCGGGTTGCGGTTCGTCTTTTCGTACAGGAACGGTTCAAGGGTGTTTTTGATGCAGTTTTTCAGATCGCCGAATGTGACTTTCTGTTTCATTTCATTGCGAAGTGCTTCGTAAACGAGCCCTTCAGCTTCCTTGATCATGGTCTGGGATTCTTTCAGATATACGAAGCCCCTGGAGACGATACCGGGTTTGCACAGGATCTTGTTGCTGCGGGAATCGATGCAGACGACGACTGCCACAAGACCGTTGTCTGCCAGGATCTTACGGTCCTTGAGAACGGAAGTGGAAAGTCCGGATATGTCGTTTCCATCAACGTAGATCGCATCGGTCTGTATCCTTGTGTTGGAGCGGTACACTTCGCCATCGTGCAATACGAGTGCATCGCCATTGGCGCAGATGAAGCAGTTTTCCCTGGGGATCCCAGTTTCGACAGCTGAATCGGCATGCAGTTTCAGCATCTTGTATTCGCCATGCATTGGCATGAAGTATTTCGGTTTGATCAACTGCAGCATCAGCTTCTGTTCTTCTTTTGAGGCATGTCCCGTCGTATGTAAGGACGACAGCGCTTTGTTTTCCAGCACTCTGGCACCGTTGCGCATCAACTGATTGACGATGCCACCGATATTGAGGGCGTTGCCCGGAATGGCGGAAGAGGAGAATACGACGGTATCACCCGGTATGATCTTGACATACTTGTGGGAACCGTTGGCGATCCTGCTTAGTGCCGCGAGAGCTTCGCCTTGCGAACCGGTACAAATGATGCACAGTTTCTCAGGCGGATACTGGTTGACCAGTTCCGGTGAGATGAAGGTATCATCAGGCACGTCGATCGTTTTCATCTGCAAGCCGATCTCGACGACATTTTCCATCGATCTTCCGAATACGACGACCTTTCTTTCACATTTCTGTGCTGCTTTGATGATCTGCGCGAGACGGTTTACATTCGATGCGAAGGTTGAGATCAGTATCCTGCCGGTGGTCTTGCGCATGATATCATTGATCGCCGATGCGACCTGCTTCTCGGAGATCGAGAAGCCATCGACTTCGGCATTGGTGGAGTCCGACATCAGCAGTGTGACACCGGCTGCTCCGATATAGGCCATCTTCTGATAGTCGGAATTCTGTCCGACCGGCGTCAGGTCAAACTTGAAGTCTCCGGTCTCGACGATCCTGCCGTTGGGCGTATTGATCAGAACTCCGAGCGAATCCGGAATGGAGTGCACGGTATTGAAGAATCCGACACGGAAGTGATCGGTCTGTACGGAGGAATCGCAATCGATCTCAATGACTTGCGTATTGGCAAGCCTTCTTCTTTCCGACAGTTTCTTTTCGATCAGTGCCTTGGCAAAGCGTGGCGCATAGATCTTTTTGATTGGACAGGCCAGAAGCAGGAAGGGGATCCCTCCGATGTGATCTTCGTGGCCATGGGTTATGATCAATGCCTTGACCTTTTCTTTGTTTTTGATCAGGTGGGTGTAATCGGGGATGACATAATCTACGCCGAGGAGTTCGTCGTCAGGGAACTTGACGCCGGCATCGATGACTATGATCTCGTCGTCGTGTTCAAAACAGTACATGTTTTTGCCGACTTCTCCCAGACCTCCCAAGGCGTATACCAAAGTATCCTTCTGCGGATCATAATTGGTACCGGAGAATCCGCGTGAAGAACTGTAGTCGTCCGGACTATAGCACTTTATAGAATTGTTCATCTAACCTCCATATGCGCATAAACAACATATATGAATGATATGTTTTTCTTTCGTCTTAAATACGTAAATATTCTAATGGAAAGTCGGTGATTATTCAATCACCAATGCGTCTTTTATTTCTTTGAACGGATCTTTTTTGTCTATGTGATCATAGAAAAGGATCCCTTTGAAATGATCGAGTTCATGCTGAAGGACGATGGCAAGATAGCCTTCTGCTTTGATCAGGATATCCTTGTCCTGCAAAGCATCATAGGCCTTGACCTTGATCCTGGCGGAACGGTAGACGAGACCTTCATGTTCTTCCACAACGGAAAGACAGCCTTCGCCGGATGCCAGACAGGCCTGTTCCAGGGAATTAGAAATGATCTTGGGATTGACGAGAGCGTATTCGCAGATCTTTTGCCCTTCCTCGTCCTTGAGTATGACTGCCGTCATTTTTTTCGGTATGCCGATCTGAATAGCGCTGATGCCTACAGCAGGCCTGAGATTCTGTTCTTTGGCGATCTCTTCGATCGTGGAATCATCGACGTATTTCAGCATCTGCATAAGGGTGCTTCTGTCTTCTTCGCTTAATGGCAGGGAAACATCCGCAGACTTTCTTCTGATAAGTTCGTTGTCGTCTTTGATTATTGTGTCATTGTTGATCAGCATAGCATAATTATAATACCACATTCGTGATAAAATTAACGTATGTCGATATTAAAAAAGATATCTCTCGGCGATAAACGTGTTTTCTTTGCGGCGGTCGCATTGCTTATATACGGTTCACTTATGATTGCTTCCGCGGAAATGGGAAACAACGCCGGAGACGCATCCTATCTGACAGGGATCCTGATCAGACAGCTCATTTATGCGATCGTTGGCTTTATTGCCTATATCTTTCTTGCGAATTTCCCGGTGCAGAATCTTCGTACGGCACTGGCCTGGATCGTTTATTTCGGGATCGCAGCCGCATTGATCGCTTGCCGCCTGTTCGGACAGATCAATGGTGCCTACGCCTGGATCCCACTGGGTGCCGGTGCGACGATACAGCCTTCGGAATTTGCGAAGATCTTCATGATCGTATTTGCCTGCCGGATCCTTGGCAAGGATCGTGGAGAAAACAATATGAAACGCTTCTATCAATATGCGGGAGCTGCCGTTTTTTATACATTCATCATTCTCATCATCCAGCATGACCTGGGTTCGGCGGTAGTGCTGTTCGTCATGTCTTACTGTATGGCTATGCTGGCACCGTATAAGGAACTGAGAAAAATACGTTCCTATATGACGATACTGGTGCTGGCTGTCGTAGGGATCGCTTTGATCGCTCTGTCTCCACCGGTGACCGAGATCCTCAAGAGACATGCGGACAACTACATGGTAGGACGTTTTCTGGCTGCAGCTGATCCGTTTCTGTATCAGTATGACAACGGATACCATATCATCATGTCGCTGGTGTCCTTCGCCAACGGGGGACTGTTTGGTCTTGGTTATGGCAATTCCATCCATAAATATATGAACTTCCCCAATCCTTCCAATGACTTCATATTGCCAGTCATCGTGGAGGAGTTGGGCATCGTCGGTTTCATCGTGCTGGTACTGCTTTATGCGATCATGCTGTACCCGATCATATCCGCTTCTTTGCGGGCGAAAAGGATCGTGTCAAAGATGGTCCTCCTTGGTGTATTCATGTATTTCATATTGCACTTCATCCTCAATGTCGGCGGTGTCAGCGGTCTCATCCCTTTGACAGGTGTTCCGCTTCTGATGATCTCTTCAGGCGGATCTTCACTCGTGGCTTCGATGGCGGGACTTGGACTGGCACAGAACGAACTGATGCGGGTCAGAAAGGAAAACGATGCGGATCATAGCGGGGAAGTATAAACGGACGCCATTAGCTACCCTGGAAGGGGAAGATATCACCAGACCTACCAGGGACATGGTGAAGGAAGCGCTGTTTTCTTCGATCACGATCTATTCGGATACGGTCTTTCTCGACCTGTTTTCCGGTTCGGGTGCGATCGGACTGGAAGCTTTATCCAGAGGGGCGAAAGATGCGGTGTTCAACGACGTCAACGCCAGGGCGACAGAGATCATCCGACAGAATCTTAAAAAAGTGAAGGAAGACAGACTTGTATATCAGCTTAATTATCAGGAATGTCTGAAAAGGTGCAAAGGGAAAAAGTTTGATTACATCTATTGCGATCCCCCTTATGCTTTTGGGGAGTATGAACAGATATTCCATGATGTGAAAGAATATGACCTCCTGCCTGCTGACGGGATGATCATCTTCGAAGTCAGAAAAGACACGGATCTTAATGAGAGATATGAGGATCTCTACAAATATAAGGAAAAAAGATACGGCATCAATAAACTGCTGTATTACAGAAAGGAAGAATCATGATCAAAGCCATCTATCCCGGAACATTCGACCCGATCACTGTCGGACATCTTGACATCATCGTCCGTTCGGCAAAGATCTACGACAGACTGATCGTTGCGGTTATGGAGAACAGAGCGAAGAAATGTACCTTCTCCAAAGAAGAGAGAAAAGAAATGATCGAGAAATGTGTCAAAGGCCTTGATAATGTCGAAGTCGTGATCGGTGAAGGATTGACGGTCGATCTGGCAGACCGTCACGGATGCAACATCCTGGTCAGAGGTGTTCGAGCTGTTTCGGACTATGAATCAGAGCTTGGACTTGCTACCGCCAACATGGGGCTCAATCCCAATGTGGAGACGGTATTTATGGTGTCAAAACCGGAACTGTCCTTCCTGTCTTCTTCCATCGCCAAGGAGATCGCTTCTTTTAACGGTGACATCAGCGACTACATTCCGGCACAGATCATAAAGGAAGTTTCCGAAAAACTGTACAAATAAAACATTTATACGATCGTTCTTCGCGTTGCGAAGGACTTTTCTTTATGTGCGCGATCATTTCTATGTATTTTGATCGGAAGAAGATATGCTAAAATGAAGATGGGCACAGGAAGTTCCTTTTTCTCTCAGAAATTTTACTTCCCGCCCATTTTTTATAAGAAGGAAAGGAAAGAAGTCTCATGAAACAGTTGTCTGTATTGAAATTGTTTAAGGGCTATATCGGTGAAAAGTCGGACAGTATCCGCAAAGATGCTTTGCGATACGGTTTGCTGATACCGGAGAGTGCAACGGATGAGGTTTGTAACCAGGCGATAGAATTATACGGAAAAGACGGGAAGACCTGGAACGAAACCTTCCATAAGTCCTGGGGCAAGGTCGCCAACGCCTCGATCGAACAATTGGTCTATGAACAGATCATTCACTACATGACGACTTATGGCTTTGAAGAGCTGGGGATCTTTTCCCATGAGTCGGTCTATCTTCCTCATGAGAGACTTTCGATCCCGGATCTGAAGGAAGATGTCGAACTGATCTCCATCCACGCTTACAGGAAAGAAGAAGTGGCGGAAAAACTGATGACTTTATTAAAAAGTGGCATCGCTTTATCCGCAGATACGATCGCCTGTATCATCGATCTGGCGGAACTGATCGATCTCAAACGGTTTGAAGAGATCAAAAACAGAGAGGTCCGTGTCGCTCTTTGTGATGCTTTACAGATCGTACCGAAAGATCCCGACGAATTCCTTCGTTATGTCATATACAAAGCTTCCGGCAGAACTCTGAAGATACAGGATCCGGAGACGATATTCAGTCTGAAAAATCATTCCCGCAAAGAATTGCTGGATCTTTTCAGACGCTATCTGAATGAAGATGAGGAAGCTTCTTTGAAGGCTCTCGCTTCTATTTTCTATAGAAACAAGAGACTCTTCCTGGCGATGAAAACAGCTGAGGAAAAGCCCGCAAATTCCCTAGAAGCCGTTTTAAACCGGATCAAGAATACAGTGGAAGAAAAAGCGCAGATCCGGGAAATGAATCATCTGGTCAACAAGATCAGGAAACTTGCGACAAAATATCATAGACCGATCCCTTTGAACAGGCTGGACCGTCTGACAAGCCCGGCGACTCAAATAAGCGATGAGGAACTGAAGGATGCTATGGATCATATCACTCCTTTCCGGGAGATCCGTATCCTCAACGGTCTGTCCTACGCCTTGCGAAATGAAGAGGCGATCGTATACCGGATCCGGAACGGGAAGTCTTTTGCGACGACACGCAAACAGCTGGAGGGAACCGACCGCAAAACGATCGAGGACCGTTATCAGATGATCAGAAATCATTTGATCGAACGTCTTCGTCCATCCCTGTCCGGAAAAAAGATCTGTTTGAATGAAGGCTTCCTATATAAGGCACCGACTTCGGAAAAACAGTTCGTGGGAGATTTCCCTTGCGGCTCTTCTTTTGAAATGGAATGTAGCTTCGATCTGATCTTCGGTATCCATTGGACGAACATCGATCCCAAAACCGCCGCACAAGAGGGGAGAGTGGACCTCGATCTGCATATGCAGAATCTGAACACATCCTATGGATGGAACAGTGCCTATCGCAATGTGGAGGACCGTGTCATCTTTTCCGGGGATATGACGGATGCGCCGTTGCCGGATGGAGCCAGTGAACTGTTCTATATCGGCAAGGATGTCGACAGCAGCTTTATGTTTACGATAAACAATTACACTTACAACGGAGAGAAGATCCCCTTTGAAGTTGTTTTTGCCAAAGGAAAAGCCGGGATCACACAAGAAGAACTGGAAGAAGACCACATGGTCGATCCGAATGATATCCTGTTACAGATCCCGATGAATATGCCCGCTTTCGATAATATGATGCGGCTCGGCTTTGTTTATGTATTCGATGACAGAGTCAAGGTTGTTTTTGATAGTTTCAGCAGTGGAAAAATGATCGTTTCCGATAACGAAGATCCTGTATTCCGCAATACTTTCCAATATCTCACGGCATACCAAAAGACAGCACTTTCCCTGAAGGAATTGCTTGAAGAATGCGGTGCTTCGATCATTGAAGTGCCGATCGATGAAGAGGGCCCCTCTGAAAGAGAAGCTGACTTTGACCTGAGACTGAGATCCCTGAACAAAGAGACGATCATCAAACTGTTCAGCGAAGAATGATGTGTCTATAAAAACGCAAAACGATGGAACTGTTTCAGGAATACCCGCTTCTGGAAGATGAATTGATCATCTTGCGCAAGATGGGGAAAGAAGACATAGCTGATTTAAGACAGATAACAGAAAACGATGCAATCTATCGCTATCTGCCGACTTTTCTGTACGAGAAAAAATATGATGATCTGAATATCGTTCTGGAACGTATGGATGAAGAGTGTTTCTTCACGAAAGATTCCATCCTACTGGGTATCTTTCTCAAAGAAAACGGAAAGATGGTCGGGATCGGTGAGATCTACAGTTATAAGCCGGAAAAGGACAAGGCTTCGATCGGGTATCGTTTGAATGAAGACTACTGGGGAAGGGGGTTGGCAACGCGGACCGCGATGCTTCTTCGAAACTACATCATTGAGGATGTCGGTCTGAAGAAGATCACCGGACATGTCATGAAAGAAAATATCGCTTCTGCCAAAGTTTTACGCAAATGCGGTTTCATCGATCGCTTTCCCGATCTGTGGGAGGACTGGGGTTTCGATCATCCCGTCCTGACCGACAAATATATGTATAAGAAAGAATATGAAAAATAATGATCGCCGTAAATCGGTGATCCGGGATCTTGAACAAAGATCCTTTTTTGATGAAGAAAGGGTCATTCTATTATAATGGAATAGGGGGTTAGTTAAAACTAACTGAGTCAGTAGGGGGTATATATGGGCAAACAGGTAAGATATCTCAAACAGATCGGTCCGCATCTAAAAAAGCGATATGGAAAAGAGAAGAGTGAAATGATCATGAACAGAGCATTGAAAAGATATGATGAACTGTTATGGGAGAACAGGGATGAACCCAAAGGCTATCATATGCATACCCGTGAAAGGATCTATCCTGCGATCGCTGTATTCGATGCGATGATCGCCTCCGGAATAGACAGGAAACAGGCTGCTGATCTGCTGGTGGAATATTACAAATGGCGTTCCGGAATGCTGGCACCAAAGATAAAAGCCTTTTT